>NZ_LYSP01000014.1:0-112062 GCF_001728945.1 Pseudomonas sp. ENNP23 | reverse complement strand
CCTGCCACTACCTGATCGGCATCGGCTTCGCCGCGTTGCTGGTGGCGGTTGCCGGGCCTGCCTGGCTGTGCCGGCCAAGCCTGTGGCCGGCGCTGGTGTTCGGGCTGCTGAGCGTGGCGGCGCCCTTCCTGGTGATGCAGCCGGCCTTCGGGCTCGGCATCGCCGCCGCCCGCACCCCGGAGCCGCTCAAGGCGCGGCTGCGCAGCCTGCGCACGCACCTGGTGTTCGGCCTGGGCCTGTACCTGGCGGCCCTGGGCATGGCCTGGGGGTGGATGAACTGCGCGGGCTGAGCGGCCGGCTCACAGGGCGCTGACGATCTGCTCCCGCAGCCACTGGTGGGCCGGGTCGCGGTGCACGCGCTCGTGCCAGAGCATGGCCACCAGGTCGGTGCTTTCCAGCACCACTCGGGTGATTGTGACCGTAGCCCGGGCTTCACCCGGGGCCGGGGTCCATCGACGCATCCCTGGGCTGAAGCCCAGGCTACGGGGCCTTTGCGGCACCGCAGAAACGACGCCGGGAGATCAGCCCATCCGAGCCCTGTAGGAGCGAGCCCTGCTCGCGAAGCGCTGCCGCTCCGAGGTTCGGCAGCCACCGTAGCCCGGGCTTCAGCCCGGGGCCGGAGTCCACCGAGGCAATCCTGAGCTGAAGCCCAGGCTACGGGTTCTTTGCAACCCCGCAGAAACGACGCCGGGAGATCAGGCCATCCGAGCCCTGTAGGAGCGAGCCCTGCTCGCGAAGCGCTGCTGCTCCGAGTTTCGACAGCCACCGTAGCCCGGGCTTCAGCCCGGGGCCGGGGTCCATCGACGCATCCCTGGGCTGAAGCCCAGGCTACGGACCCTTTGCGGCACCGCAGAAACGACGACGGGAGCGCTGGGCTCCCGTCGTCTCCGAGGTTCAGCAGCAACCGTAGCCCGGGCTTCAGCCCGGGGCCGGGATCCACCGAGGCATCCCTGGGCTGAAGCCCAGGCTACGAAGCCTTTGCGGCACCGCAGAAACGACGACGGGAGCGCTGGGCTCCCGTCGTCTGGATCAATGGGCCTGGTTGAGGGTCAGGCGCATGTGGCGGTTCACATCCTTGTACAGCAGGTAGCGGAAGCGACCCGGGCCACCGGAGTAGCAGGCCTGCGGGCAGAAGGCGCGCAGCCACATGAAGTCGCCGGCTTCCACCTCGACCCAGTCCTGGTTCAGGCGGTACACCGCCTTGCCTTCCAGCACGTAGAGGCCGTGTTCCATCACATGGGTCTCGGCGAAGGGGATCACGCCGCCCGGCTCGAAGTTGACGATGTTCACGTGCATGTCGTGGCGCATGTCGCTGATGTCCACGAAGCGGGTGGTGCTCCAGCGGCCTTCGGTGTCCGGCATCACCTTCGGCTCGATGTCCTGCTCGTTGGTGACGAAGGCTTCCGGCAGCGGCACGCCGTCAACGCGCTGGTAGTGCTTGCGGATCCAGTGGAAGCGGGTGTGCTGGCCGGAGGTGTTGCGCACCTTGTAGTCGGCGCCCGGCGGAATGAACGCATAGCCGCCCGGCTGCATGCTGTGCACCTGGCCCTGCAGGGTCAGGGTCAGCTCGCCTTCGACGACGAACAGCACCGCCTCGGCGTTCGGGTCCAGTTCGGGCTTGTCGCTGCCGCCGTTGGGCGCCAGCTCGACGATGTACTGGGAGAAGGTCTCGGCGAAACCGGACAGCGGGCGGGCGATGACCCACATGCGCATGTCGTCCCAGAAGGGCAGGTGGCTGGTGACGATGTCACGCATCACCCCTTTGGGGATCACGGCGTAGGCTTCGGTGAACATCGCACGGTCGGTCAGCAGCTCGGTCTGGGCCGGGTGACCGCCGTGGGGGGCGAAATAGAAAGGCTTCTTGGACACGAAAAGTCTCCTGTGGGTATTCGGCGCCCCGCCAGTGGCCATGAGGCAGACGCTGGCGTCGCATGGGCGCAGCCGCAACCGGACGGGTCGCAGGTGCGCGGGGCGGAATCCACGATATCCAGCCGCCTTTGCATCCACAAATTAAATATCGGGATGGGTCGCATTCGGTTATCGAATGCGATGCGCGACCTCAGCGCTGGCGTTCCTCGTCCAGCAGGCGGCACAGGGATTCGGCCAGCGCCTTGATCACCGGCCCGGCACTGGGGCGGTGCAGCAGCGCCACTTCGAACAGGTCCAGTGGCTGCAGCCCCATCTTCTTCGGCAGCACCGCGTGGTCGGCCGTCACCGCCCGCGCCGGCAGCAGACCGACGCCCATGCCATCGGCGATGGCAGCCTGGATGCCGCTCAGGCTGGAGCTGGTGAAACTGATGCGCCAGCGCCGGCCGGCGGCTTCCAGGGCGCTGATCATCTCGTCGCGGTACAGCCCGCGCGGCGGGAAGGTGACGATGGGCAGCGGGTCCAGTTGGGCAGCCGGGGTGCGCGCGCTGTCCACCCAGCGGGTCTTCTCCGGCCAGCGGGCGATGGCGTCGCGGCTGTTGCGGCGCTGTTTGATCAGCACCAGGTCCAGCTCGCCACGGTCATAGCTGGCGGCCAGGTCGCGGCTCAACCCGCTGGTGACCTCCAGCTTGGCCTGGGGGAAGTGGTGGTTGAACACCGCCAGGTGGCGGGTGGTGCTGCCGGCGGCGAAGTCATCCGGCACGCCGATGCGCACCGTCAGCGACACCCGCGCCCCGGCCAGCGCCTCGTGCAGTTCATCGTTCAACGCCAGCATGCGCCGGGCATAGGCCAGCAGCGTCTCCCCGGCATCGGTGGGCAGCACATCGCGGTTACCGCGCTCCAGCAACCGATGCCCGGCCAGCTCTTCCAGCCGCCGGACCTTCTGACTCACCGTCGACTGCGTGGAGCTGAGACGCCCGGCGGCACTGGTGAAACTGCCGCAATCGGCCACCGCCACCAGCGCCCGCAGCAGGTCCAGCTCGAACAGACGGTTATTCGATCTGTCACTGTGGTCCATGGGGGTATTCGTCTTTCAAATGGGGATGAAGGCTTGTAGCAGCTTGGAGAAAGGCGGGCAACGACGAGGGGGCGGGGTGTGCGAGCAGGCTGTGGATGGAGTCGATTGCCGACCCCATCCACGGGGTTTTCAGCGGGCCAGCTTGGTGTCGGCCACGGCCTTCTTGCCTTCGGACTCGGAGACTTCGCTCAGGGTGGCGCCACCGGCGAACACACCGATCCGGATGGACTGGCGTACATAGTGGTTCTTGCCGGGCTGGGCATTCAGGTTGAGGGTGTTGTCACCGAACTCGGACTCGGTCGACAGCACGTGCGCACCCGGGGTGATCAGGCGGTAGAAATAGGTGTTGGGTGCGGTTTCCCCGATCACCTTGTCGTCGATCTTCACGGTCTTCTTCAGCGCAGCGCCCAGGGACGTGTCGCGGAAGATGTAGACCGCGGACTGGTCCTGCGGCGGGTTCGGGAAGGCCTTGAGGGCTGCGTCTTTTTCGGGGGATTCCATCGGTACCGAAGCGCAACCGGAGAGCAGCGCAACTGCCAGCGCCGCCGTGCACATCATGATCTTGGTCATGGATTACTCGTTCCTGAGTGAAGGTTCTTGCGGTGATCTCATTTCGCCGCCGCGATACTTTATCGAGGCCGATGGAGAGCGCAAGGGTGAGTGGTAATGGGTCGCGCATGGCAAGGTCGATTGCGGCGATATCCGGTCTTTTTGCGGTGATTGACGGCTGAAGTGGCGGCAACACAGAATCCGCCACCCTGTCGATCACAAGGAAGTCGGAAATGGATGCAACCGAAGCGCGCTTGCGGGAAACCTACAGCGGTAGACGGACGGAGGTCCTGGTCGATTTGCTTGAGCAGGGCGGGTTGACCGAGGTGGCCGAGCGGGTCATACGCGGCGTGCTTGCTGAGCGGGAATCGACCCCGGGCGAGTGTGCCGTGCCGCGACAAGCCCCAGCATCCAGCGCGGTTCGGCATGAACCGCTCGACCTGCAACTCGCCCCGCTCTGGGCGAGGCTGGTGGCATCGCAGCTCGACTTCTGGCTGGCCTTGCTGGTGCTGGCCGTGATCAGTACCGCCATCGAGTTCCTGACCGCTCACCACAGCGGCATCCAGGACACCGTCGGCAAGGCCGGCATGCTGCTGCTGTTCGGCTATCTGCTGGCCAAGGACGGGTTCAATGGACAGGGCATCGGCAAGCGCCTGCTGAAGATCCGCGTTGTCGACAGCGAGACCGGTGCGCCCTGCGAATTGCACAAATCCTGCCTGCGGGGGTTGGTTGGCCTGCTGGGCATTTTCGACGTGATCTTCATCTTCGGGCAGCGACGCCAGCGCCTTGGCGACCATGCTGCGAAGACCCTTGTGGTCAGGGCGTGATTACTGCCCCGTGCCTTTCAGGTTGTGCCGGAGGACGGCGCTTCCCTTTGCCAATTGCGTCGCCCGCAGGGCCATTGCATCGGGTTGCGTCGGCAGGGGGACCGCACCGGGGCCCAGACTCATGAGCACCCACCGTTTCACCCTGATCATGCCGGCCTCCGCCGACGCCACCTTCGAAACCTTCCATAACCACCGCGTGCGGTTGCAGTGGGACACCTTGCTGGCCGTCGCGCATATGGAGACAGGCGACAGCCACCCCTCCATCGGCGCGGTGTCCTTCAACCGGGGCAAGGGCTGGAAGCGCCTGCTGGCAATGCGTACCCGCTTCGTGAACTACCAGCCGGGCAAGGTTGCAGCCGCCATGCTGGTGGAGCCAACCGGGTTGTTCGAGTCGTGGGCGGCGTCGATGCGTCATCGCGATCTCGACGGTGGGCGCTCCGAGCTGATCTACAGCTTCAGCCTGAAGCTGCGCCCGCGCTGGCTAGGGTGGCTGCTTGATCCGCTGGCCAATCGGGTATTCGCCTGGGAAGCCCGAAAGCGTTTTGCCGCGCTGGCGATTTTCCTGGCGAATCGGTAGGGCCTGTTTCCGCTCAACCCCGCGCTGACTGCAACATCGCCACGAAGCGATCCGCCGGCCATTGCTTGCGGTCGGAAACCTGCCCGTCGCCCAGCTCGACCAGGCGCAGGGCGCCGGTTTCGGAGGCCACCAGGTCGACCGAGAAGAAGGGGCAGGGCACTCGCCGGGCGACTTCATGAACCAGTGCCGGGACCTCGTCGTTGCGCCCGAACGCGCGGCCGTCGAGGACGAAGTAACGCTCCTCCGTCTCCGTCTCCGGCTTCAGTGGCTCGAATTCCCTCAGGCACACGCCGCCTTCCAGGGCGCCCCGGTAGCGTTCGATGAGCGTGAGGATCTCGATCACTTCATTGGCGTTGCGGGCCACCGAGCCGCGTTGGGTGGTCAGCGATTTCACGTAGTCCTTGACGAAGCAGGCGGTCCAGCCGGTGTCGGCCAGTGCGGCGGCGAAGTCGGCCTCGCGGGGCAGCACCAGGGTGGCGGGGGTCAGGTCCCGGCAGTGCGGGTACCACTCGGGCAGGTGGTGGCAATGCCGATACTGCGCCGGGCCGGTCATTGCAATGGCGCCCTTGCTGGCGACGGCGTCGGTCAGGTAGCGGTAGGTGTCCGGCGTCAGCATCCAGCCGCGGTACAGAACGCGAGCGCCTTCACCCAGGGTGGGCGTCGGCTTGAAGCGTTGCAGCTCCAGCTCTTCGCAGGAGAACAGCGAACAGGCGAGGCCGGCCGCTGTGGCCGCTGCGAACTCCTCGGCGAACGTCTCGTCCGGGACGCGCGGGTTATCAGGTGCGCATGGGTAAAGCAGGTGCATGGTCATGCCCCTCCTGTCGGGGTAGCCCCGGCCTCTATCCGCCGGTACATCACATCGGTTCGCAGCACGTACTTCACCCCGGCCGCTATCGGCGAGCCCTGGTGCATCACACGGTGGGGGAAGACCAGGGCCATGCCGGCCTCGGGGCGGATGTCGGCTTCGTCACGCAGTTGGGTGGCACCGCCCTGGTAGTTGTCGTTGAGGTAGATGAGCAGGGTCAGCTGGCTGATCTCGCTGGGGCTGCGCTGGAAGGCGCCGTCCCGGTGCCATTTGAAGTACTGCTCCGGGGTGTAGCGGTAGAAGCGGAAGCGTTCGTTCAGGCCCACCAGTTGCCACTCGTTGTCCAGGCAGTCGGGCAGCCAGGGGCGGGCCCGTTCCAGCAGGCGCTGGGCCAGGGCCGGGTCGTCGAAGAGGATGCGGTCGTTGTTGCGGATGGCCTTGTTCATCGCCTGGCCGCCGTCGCGGGTCTGGATGGCGGCTTCTTCGTAGCCCAGGGCTTCGCTGGCGTGGATGTGGCCCTGGCATTCGTCGGGGCTGAGGAAGCCGTGGATGAGAAAGCGCATACCGCCCAGGTCGGTCTTTTCCATGATCCGGTCCGTGGTTTCGTGGGAAAGGCCGGATGCTACGGCCGCGCCGGGCGGGCTGTCGAGGAGCGTTTGCGCCCGGTGGGATGGGGTTCGCGGGCGTGGCAGGGTGGCTGCCACGCCCGCTCGGGGCTAAAGCTTCAGGTTCAGCGACAGGTAGGCGGTGCGCCCCGGTGCCGGGGAGAACATCGGCTGGTCAGCACCGCCCCAGAAGAAGTTGTCGTACCAGACGTATTCGTACTGACGGTCGGTGAGGTTCTTCACCTGCAGGTCCAGGCTGGTGGTGGGGCTCAGCCGGTAGTTCACGCTGGCGTCCAGCAGCGCGTAGCCGCCGTACCTGCCCTGCTGGTTCAGCTCGTCGATGTAGTAGTCGCCCTGGGCGCGGGCCTGCAGGCCGAAGCGCCAGTCGTCGTTGAGCCGGTAGTCCGCGCCCAGGTTGGAGATGTGGCGCGGGGTGGAGAACACCTCCTTGCCCGCCAGGGACTGGCCGCTGGCGGTGAAGGCGCTGACCACCTTGGCCTCCTGGATCGAGTGGGAGGCCCAGAGGCTCCAGTGCTCGTCGAGTTCGGCGGTCAGTTGCAGGTCGACGCCGCGCCGGCGGGTCTTGCCGAGGCCGACAGTGGTGCCGGTGCTGGGCATGTTGGCCACTTCGTCGGTGGCGTCCTGCTGCCACAGGGCGACGCGCGTTTCGGTGCCGTTGACCGGGTTGAAGCGCACGCCCACTTCCTTGCCGGTGTTGATGGAGGGCTTGAAGGTCTTCTGCCCAGCGGTGAGGTAGGCCGGCTCGCGGGAGCCGGTGAGGATCTGGAAGGTGCGGCCCCAGTTGGCGTAGACGTTCAGGTCCGGGGTGAGGCTGTAGACCACGCTCAGCTTGGGCTGGCGAATCCAGCCGTAGTCCTGCAGGTCGGCCTTGATGCCGCCGGGCAGTTCGGTTTCGCCGGAGAAGCGGTCCAGGCGGTACGCCGGGATGATCTTCAACTGCTCGGTGGGCTGGATCACCGCCTGCACGTAGGTGCCGAAGTTGTCCAGGGTGTAGGCGTCGTCGTTCTGGATGCGCGCCGGCGGGGCGTCGAAGTCCGTCGGCACGCTGTAGCTGTAGCGGTAACGACGGTACTCGTTGTCCTGGTGTTCGAGGTTGATGCCGCCGTCCAGGGTCAGCCAGTCGGTGCTGGCCCAGGTGAGGTTGCTCAGCAGGCCGGTCTGGCGCTCGTCCCACTGGCGGCGCTGGCGCGGTGCGTTGCCCACGGCGTAGGAGGTGAAGGTGACCTTGCGGTCGTCCTCGTAGCGATTGTGGTAGAGCGTGTTGCTCAGGCTCAGGTCGTCGCGCAGTTGCCAGTCCAGGTGCAGCGCCAGTTGCTTCATGTCGCGGTCGTCGCCGTCGTTGGCGTTCTTCGCGGCGGAGTCGGTGCGGCTGGCCTTGAGTTCCTGGCGGGTGAGGAAGCCCGGCTCGTCGGCCTCGTGGTGGTAGAGGCGGGTCACCAGGCCGACCTTGAGCAGGCCCTCGTCGTCGGTGAAGAACCACTTGGCGCCGAGGGAGTATTTGTCCGATTTGGCGTGGTCGCGGAAGCCGTCCGAGTCCTGCTTGGCGAAGAAGTAGTTCTGCGCGAAGTTGCCCGACTCGCGGCCCACGGCCACCTGCAGTTCGCGGGTGTTGAAGCTGCCGTAGGTCAGCCGGCCGTCGCTGTAGTTGCCGCCCTGGCGGGTGACGAAGTTGATGTTGCCGCCGATGTTGTGCAGGCCGTAGCGCGGGTCGTTGGTGCCGCGCACCACCTCGATGTAGTCGATGTCGAGGGGGAAGACCATGTCGATGAAGCGCTGGTTGCCGCTGTTGACGTTGCTCGGCACGCCGTCGATCAACGTCTTGATGCCGTTGATGTAGCCCTCGCCGTTGAAGGCGCGGAAGGTGGCCTTGCCCGATTCGGCGCCCTGGCGGGTCTCGGTCAGTTGGATGCCGGGCATCTGCCCCAGCAGCTCCCAACTGTTCATCACGTTCTTTTCCTCCACCTTGTCGGCGCCCAGCACGTCCACCGAGGTCAGCACGCTGCTGCCGGTCTGCAGGGGGCGCCCGGAGGTGGAGTCCACCCGGACTTCGCCGAGGGTGAGGGTGGATTCGCCAGTGGACGCCGCTTCGGCGCCACCTGCCAGGGCGGCCAGCATGGCCAGGGGGGCAAGCTCGTTCTTCATCGTGTGTCCTTGCAACCGGGTCGGGAGGGCGCCCCGGCAGGTGAGCGGGACGGCAGCCGGCCCGACGCGGGCGCAAGGCCGGTCGACAGGGCGGGGAGGGGCTGCACGGAACCGCTCATGTCTCCGTGCCGGGGTCAGGGGGTGCAGATGTTATACCGTAACGTTTTTTCGCGTCATCCCCGGCGCTTCGGCCCGTCGGGTGGAGCAGGCTTCATCGTTCCACCGCTGTGCCGCATCCGACGCCGGCCGGTGGATGGGAAGAGCGCCATCCACCCCACGGGCGGGTCCGTAGGATGCGGTGAGCTGTGCGAACCGCATCGACTCCCGGCGCTCGGGCAATCATGGGCTTCGCACAGCTCAGCCCATCCTACGTTTGCCGCCATGCCTCGATTCGAGGGTGGAGCGGGCTGTTGCCCCATGCAACGCCGGTGACCCCACGGGCAGGTCCGTAGGATGCGGTGAGCTGTGCGAACCGCATCGGCTCCGGCGCTCGGGCAATGATGGGCTTCGCACAGCTCAGCCCATCCTGTGTTCGCCGCCATGCCCCGATTCGAGTTCATCGGTTCACCGTGTTGCCCCATGCAACGCCGGTGACCCCACGGGCGGGTCCGTAGGATGCGGTGAGCTGTGCGAACCGCATCGACTCCGGCGCTCGGGCAATGATGGGCTTCGCACAGCTCAGCCCATCCTGCGTTTGCCGCCATGCCTCGATTCGAGTTCATCGGTTCACCGTGTTGCCCCATGCAACGCCGGTGACCCCACGGGCGGGCCCGTAGGATGCGGTGAGCTGTGCGAACCGCATCGCCCCCCGGCGCTCGGGCAATGATGGGCTTTGCACCGCTCAGCCCATCCTGCGTTTGCCGCCATGGCCCGATTCGATGCCGGTCGGTGGAGGGAAAGAAACACCCACGGCAGCCCATGCAGGCGCTGCCGTGGGGTGTGGGGTCAGGCGTCGTCGGCGCCGCGGTAGCGGGGGTAGGGCAGGCTGTTCCAGGCGCGGTTGGCGAGGCGGGTGGCGTCCATCGCCGTGGGGATGTCGTCGAGCAGCGTGCGGGCGGCGCTCAGTTCCCGCTGCACTTCCGCCTGGTCCTGATACATGAACTCGTCGGAGGCCTGCTCCGGCGCCTGCCTGAACTTCTCGTCCAGGTCATCCAGCAGGCGCCGCTGCTGCCGGTGCAGGGCGTCGCGCGCGTCGTCCACCCAGGCCGGTTGCAGGCTGCGGTTGTGGTCCAGCAGGGCGGTGTACTCGCGGTAGACGCCGTCGTAGACATCGCCGGTGTGGGTGCGCGCTTCGTGGCAGGCCAGTTCCAGGTCGCGCACGGTGAGGGCCTCCGCGTCCAGCGGCTGCTGGCGCGGTGCGCCGCCCAGGCGGGTGAAGCGGGTGTAGAAGGGGAACAGGCTCTGGATCACCTTGGCCACCGGCAGGGTGCCTTCGCCGTCGTCCCCCAGTCCCTTGGGCTGGATGCCCTGCATGGCCGCCAGGGCCGACTCCGGGCGCACCACCTCCTTGGGCGGCACCAGGCCGTGGCGCAGCATTTCGCGGATGCCGGTGCCGGAGATGTTCAGCCGGTAGCGCTCGTCGTGGGGGCAGGTTTCGGTCGTGGCGTGGCTGGCGCAGCGCACGCAGTAGAACACCTCGTGGAACAGGCGCACTTCGATGCCCAGCTCGTCCGGGGTGAACTGGTCGAAGATGCTGTGGCTGGCGTACTTGTCGTAATAGCTGCCGATCCCCGCGTGGTCGCGGCCGATCAGGGCGTGGGTGCAGCCGTAGTTCTTCATGATCAGGGCGTGCAGCACCGTCTCCCGAGGGCCGGCGAAGATGTAGGTGACCCGCAGCGGGGAGAGGATGGCGCGGTCCTTCGGGTAGTAGGTCTCCAGCACGTTGCGGTAGGCCTGCATGCGGTATTCGTGGCGCACGTATTCACGCTTGGCCATTTCCACCAGCGGTTGCAGCAGCAGGCCGTCGATGCCTTCCAGGGCGTTGCGGTGGATGTATTCGTGGCCCCGGTGCAGCGGGTTGGCGCCGGTGATGAAGCCGGCCACGGAGCGGAAGCCGCGCTCTTCGTAGAAGCGCTTCCAGGTGTCCCGGGGCTCCAGGCGAAGCGACTCGAAGGGGCCCCAGTCGACCCGTTGCAGCAACTGCAGCGTGCCGCCCAGGGCGACGTCGCCCATGCGCCGGTGGATGGCGTCCACCCCGGGGTGGTTGCGGTCGGTGGTGCCGAACAACTGGCGGGCGCGCTCTTCCTTGTCGTAATCGAAGATGTCCTCGATGGCGAGGATGGCCACCGGCTCGTTGCGCTCGTCGATCAGGGCTACTTCATCGCCCACCGCCAGGGCGGCGATCACCTCGCGGTTGCGCTCGCCCACCGGCGCGAAGCTCAGCGGCACCGGCCACACCACGCCGTTGGCCAGCCGGCCGCTGCCCAGTACCGACAGGTAGTCGGCCTGGTTCATGAAGCCCTTGTTGGGCGAGAGCACGCCGGTGGTGATCATCTCGATGGTGATCACCGCCTCCAGGTCGATGCGGATCGACGGCATGGCGCGTGCCCGCGCGATTTCTGCCCGTACCTGGTCGGCGGGCACCACCTGGTTGACCAGGGTTCCACCGTGGGGCTGCTGGGGGTAGCGATCGAAGGCGAGTTCCATGTTTCCTCCTGCTCGGCTCTGGCCCCGTTCGCTGGTCGCCTGAGCGGTGAACGGGTCGCACTGTGCCGTTTTGTTATGGGTAGGACATGGCCGGTCACTGCGGCCGTCCGGCCTGCCTGTGGGCGCACCGGACTGGCTGAACGGTAGGGGCCGGGGGCCGGGGCGGACAAGGACGTTGCCCTGTGGGGAAAGTCTGGAAGTTACCGGCGGAGCGTCTGCCGGGCGGGGTGGGTGTTGTGCGGGGGTGTGCAAGCGGGCGTTGGCCGTTTGCCGGGCGCACCCTGCGACGGCTCGGCTGCAGGGGCTTTGCGCGTTGCGCGGGGGCTCAGCCGATCACCCGTGCCGGTCGCTGCAGCAGGCGGTGGCATTCGCTGGCATCCAGCCAGGTGCGGCCCTGCCAGTGCAGCACCTCCAGCGGGCGTTCCTGCCAGTGCACCACGTCGCGGTAGGGGCGCAGGGCATCCGGGTGCTGGGCCTCGCGCAGGCGCGGGATCACCTCGCGGCTGATCCAGCGGCGGATGCCGCCGTTCTCCGGGTGGTAGTAGAAGATCAGCAGTGCGTAGACGCCGCAGTCGCTGACCAGCAGCTCGCGCTGGTACTCGCCCCTGCTGTCGCGCACCCAGGCAGGCTGCAGTTGGTCCGGGTCGAGGTTGCGGGGCGCGCGTTCGTCGAGCGGTACGCGGTTGATCAGCCGCGCCAGGTCGTTGAGGACGAACCAGGGCTCGTCGTCCAGCAGCAACGCACGGAGCTGGCGGCGGTGGCGGGTGAACAGGGTGGGGATGAGAATCTCGTCGTGGAGCTGGGGTGAGTCGGGCATGTCCATTACCTCTGCTAGGTCTTACAGCTTTCTCAGGGCTGTTGGCGTCGGGAGTTAAGAAACCCCACCTAGAGGGCCGGACGTATTTCCCTTTCGGGTCTTGTATTAGCCCACTCCCGACATACAGAGGTTTTGAGCGTGCGCGAGTGTGCCGCATGCACAAAAAAGCCGCTGAACTTTCGGGAGCGGTCAGGCCGCTAGGTGAGTAAGCGTTTCTTAGGCGCCGGGGACGGAGGCTATGGGCGCACCCGGAAGGTGGCAATGCAGTTGCTGCGTGGGAAACGGCTGATCGGGCGGGCGGAAGCGGGAGGGCGGAGGGCGGGTGGATCGCGCGATATCGATCCACCGTTGTGCCGTGCTCGATGCCGGTTGGTGGATGGGAAGAGCGCCATCCACCCTACGCCCCGAATGGCTTCTGGCGCTTGGCCGGTGGGCCGCGCTTCCCCGATCCATCATCACGCCTCACCCGACTCCTGGCGCTTGGCCCGTAGGGTGGATCGCGCTTTATCGATCCACCGTTGTTCCGCACTCGACGCCGCGTGGTGGATGGGAAGAGCGCCATCCACCCTACGCCCCGAATGGCTTCTGGCGCTTGGCCGGTGGGCCGGGCTTCCGCGATCCATCATCACGCCTCACCCGACTCCTGGCGCTTGGCCCGTAGGGTGGATCGCGCTTCATCGATCCACCGGTGTGCCGCGCTCGACTCGCCCGGTGCAGGCCTCACTCGCCCCACTGCGCTCCGTCGGTATCAACCCCGCTCCCGGCCCAATCCGCCGGGTAGATGCCATCCCGCACCGCTCGGTGAAAGCTCGAATACGGCCAATCCTGAACCTGTTGGACGTGCCCGTGTTTCATCGGGTTGATGTGGATGTAGCCCGTAGGGTGGATCGCGCTTCATCGATCCACCGGTGTGCCGCGCTCGACTCGCCCGGTGCAGGCCTCACTCGCCCCACTGCGCTCCGTCGGTATCAACCCCGTTCCCGGCCCAATCCGGCGGGTAGATGCCATCCCGCACCGCTCGGTGAAAGCTGGAATACGGCCAATCCCGAACCTGTTGGACGTGCCCGTGTTTCATCGGGTTGATGTGGATGTAGTCGAAGTGCCGTTGGTAATCGAGGTCGTCGCGGATCAGGTGTTCCCAATAGCGGCGTTGCCAGATGCCGCGCTCCTTTCGCGTCCGTTGCCGTTCGGTACGGGGTTCGGTATCGGGCAGGCGCTTGGAGAAGGCGAATTTGATGGCTTTCCAGCGTTCTGCAAAGGCGTGGTCGCCGGGTGGCAGCGTCCAGAGGCAGTGCATGTGTTCGGGGAGCACCACCCAGGCATCGATATGGAAGGGCAGGCGCGCCTTCACCAAGCCCACCGCCTGGCGCAGCAGGTGAATCTCGCGGACCAGCAGGTCGCTGCTCCGGTCACGCAGGTTGACGGTAAAGAAGTAGGTGCCACCCGGCATTCGTGCGCGGCGGTAATTGGACATGACCCCTCCTTGAGTCAGTGGCGGTGCGGGTGAACGGGAAGGTCGTTTCCACCTTCCCCGTCACCCGACGTTCAGGCTCCGGTAGGGTGGATCGCGCTTCATCGATCCACCGTTGTGCCGCATTCAACGCCGGTTGGTGGATGGAAAGAGCGCCATCCACCCTACGCCCCGAGTTGGCCGTGGTGCGGGCGGGAGGGTAGGTGAGCGAGAAGATCGTTTCCACCTTCCCCGGCACCCGACGTTCAGGCTCCGGTAGGGTGGATCACGCTTCACCGATCCACCGTTGTGCCGCATTCAGCGCCGGTTGGTGGATGGGAAGAGCGCCATCCACCCTACGCACTAAATCGAATTAGTTCTTTTGAGTACCAAGTTTTTGCTGTTCAAGGCGTTTGGTCAGATTGCGCTTGGCATTAAGTAAATGCTGGCTTTTGCAACCGAATTCCTCAGCTTGGTTTAGATGCTGCAGTGCGTCCTTGATTTTTAGGTTTTGGTCATAACGGCCAACAATGAAGTGCGCCTCTGCAGTGAACTGGGCGAGGCTTAGTTTTGGGGCGGCGAGTGCTGCTGTCATCTCTTCCAATGTGGGGTTGTCACCGAGCGAAGGAAGGTCTTCACATTCAGGACGTTGGAAGGCTTGGATTGGGTAAAACCTGGAATAAGGGTCGGTACTTGATAGGGTGGTAGCTATATCGTGCGTCGCTCTTTTTTGTTTCTCAATTATTTCCACAATGTTCCTTGATCCGGAGCACGAGGTTCTTTTAGCTAGGCTGGAGGCAAGTAGACCTTGGTGAGATGCGAGTTCAAGTAGTTCGCAAATTCTTTTTTCGTTTTTTGGTTTTTCAAATGCGAGGGTATAGGCAAGAAGGTGTTGCGCGGGTGCGAAGCCAAGTTTTGCAGAAGCCTCCAAATTCTCTTTATATGTTGCAGTGCTCTTGAGGATGGCTTCTCTCAGTTGTTCTTTTCTGGCTGACTCTTCTTTTTCTATTGGGTGGCTTTTTTCCTCTAGCAAAATTTCCTGTAGTTGGGATGAGGCTAAAATTGCTTTGTCATACTCTTCTTCGCCTTTCAGCAAGCCAGCATGACTGTGGTTATTGGCCAGGAAGGAAAGCAGTAACAGAAAAGCATGTGATTTGCGCATAACTGACCTTGGGAAAATAAAAACCCCGCACAAGGCGGGGTTTCGTCTTCCTTCGCTACCCCGAAAATCCATATCAGGTTGAAGCGTTTCAAATAGTCCTAATGGTTCGACCCGGAATCAATCCCAGCTCAGCGCACCACCGGTCTGATACTCGATCACACGGGTCTCGAAGAAGTTCTTCTCTTTCTTCAGGTCCATGATTTCGCTCATCCAGGGGAACGGGTTGGTGGTGCCCGGGTATTCCTCTTTCAGGCCGATCTGGGTCAGGCGGCGGTTGGCGATGAACTTGAGGTAGTCCTCCATCATCGCGGCGTTCATGCCCAGTACGCCGCGCGGCATGGTGTCGCGTGCGTATTCGATCTCGAGCTGGGTGCCCTGGAGGATCATCTGGGTGGCTTCGTCCTTCATCTGGGCATCCCACAGGTGCGGGTTTTCGATCTTGATCTGGTTGATCACGTCGATGCCGAAGTTCAGGTGCATGGATTCGTCGCGCAGGATGTACTGGAACTGCTCGGCGGTGCCGGTCATCTTGTTGCGGCGGCCCATGGAGAGAATCTGGGTGAAGCCGCAGTAGAAGAAGATGCCTTCCAGTACGCAGTAGTAGGCAATCAGGTTGCGCAGGAACTGGCGGTCGGTTTCCGGGGTGCCGGTGTTGAACTGCGGGTCGGAGATGGAGCGGGTGTACTTGAGGCCCCAGGAGGCCTTTTTCGCGACGCTCGGAATCTCGTGGTACATGTTGAAGATCTCGCCTTCATCCATGCCCAGGGACTCGATGCAGTACTGGTAGGCGTGGGTGTGGATCGCCTCTTCGAAGGCCTGGCGCAGGATGTACTGGCGGCACTCGGGGTTGGTGATCAGGCGGTACACGGCCAGCACGAGGTTGTTGGCAACCAGGGAGTCGGCGGTGGAGAAGAAGCCGAGGTTGCGCATGACGATGCGGCGCTCGTCTTCGCTGAGGCCGTCCTTGCTCTTCCACAGGGCAATGTCGGCGTTCATGTTCACTTCCTGGGGCATCCAGTGGTTGGCGCAGCCATCCAGGTACTTCTGCCAGGCCCAGTCGTACTTGAAGGGTACGAGCTGGTTGAGGTCGGCACGGGCGTTGATCATCTGCTTGTCGCCGACCTGTACGCGCGCGGAGGCGCCTTCGAGGTCGTCCAGGCCTTCCTGGATGTCGAGGGCGTCGAGGGCCTTCTTGGCGCGGGCGACGGCGTCGGAGTCGTCAGCCGATACGGCGCGGGCTTCCTGCACGGAGCCGGCGGCTTCGTCATCGAGCTTGTCGGCGTTCTGCGCGGCCTGGGCAACGGCGGGCGCGGCCTTGGCTTCGGTGGGGTCTTCTTTGTCGAATTCGTCCCAGCTGAGCATGTTTCCTCTCCTGGTGTCTGGATGCGTGAAAGTGGGTTGCACGCTAAAGCGATCATCTGGCCGGCGGTGCTTTGCCTGGCCTGCACGCCCGGTTTGTGGACGTGCTGTTCGGATTCGGTACTGCTTGAGGTTTCCCTCTTTACCCGTCCCCCTCTCCCGCCAGCGGGAGAGGGGAGGGCTGGCTGCGGGCGCGCCGCAGTTTCCGGCGTGAGTCAGCGCTAGGCGGTCACTTGGCCGGAGCCCCTGAGCGTACGTCCGTACGTGATGGGGTCCGGCCGAGTGGCCAACAACGCGATGGCCGCGCCGGGGACTGCGTTACTGGCACGCTTCGCAGTCGGGGTTGTCGATGGAGCACGCCTTCGGCACCGGCGCCGGCTGCGGCGCGGCGGCCGGAGCAGCCTGCAGGCCTTCGTCGATCACCGAGCTGACGGCGTTGAGCTTGCCGGTGTTGATGGTGGACTTCTCGGTGCTGGTGGCGGCCAGGGCACGGAGGTAGTAGGTGGTCTTCAGGCCACGGTACCAAGCCATGCGGTAGGTCACGTCCAGCTTCTTGCCGGAGGCGCCGGCGATGTAGAGGTTCAGGGACTGGGCCTGATCGATCCACTTCTGGCGGCGGCTGGCGGCGTCGACGATCCACTTGGTCTCGACTTCGAAGGCGGTGGCGTACAGGTCTTTCAGGTCTTGCGGGATGCGCTCGATCTGCTGCACGGAGCCGTCGTAGTACTTCAGGTCGTTGACCATGACCGGGTCCCACAGGCCACGGGCCTTGAGGTCGCGTACCAGGTAGGGGTTGATCACGGTGAACTCGCCGGAGAGGTTCGATTTCACGTACAGGTTCTGGTAGGTCGGCTCGATGGACTGCGATACGCCGGTGATGTTGGCGATGGTCGCGGTCGGGGCGATGGCCATGATGTTCGAGTTGCGGATGCCTTTCTTGACGCGCTCGCGCACCGGGGCCCAGTCGAGGGACTCGGTCAGGTCGACGTCGATGTACTTCTGGCCACGGGCTTCGATGAGGATCTGCTGGGAGTCCAGCGGCAGGATGCCCTTGGACCACAGGGAGCCGTCGAAGGTCTCGTAGGCGCCGCGCTCGTCGGCCAGGTCACAGGAGGCCTGGATGGCGAAGTAGCTCACCGCTTCCATGGACTTGTCGGCGAACTCGATGGCCGCGTCGGAGCCGTAGGCGATGTGCTGCAGGTACAGGGCGTCCTGGAAGCCCATGATGCCGAGGCCTACCGGGCGGTGCTTGAGGTTCGAGTTGCGAGCCTGCGGGACCGAGTAGTAGTTGATGTCGATGACGTTATCGAGCATGCGCACGGCGGTCTTCACGGTCTTCTGCAGCTTGGCGGTGTCCAGCTTGCCGTCGACGATGTGGTTGACCAGGTTGATCGAGCCCAGGTTGCAGACGGCGATTTCGTCGGCATTGGTGTTCAGGGTGATCTCGGTGCACAGGTTGGAGCTGTGGACGACGCCCACGTGCTGCTGCGGGCTGCGCAGGTTGCACGGGTCCTTGAAGGTCAGCCACGGGTGGCCGGTCTCGAACAGCATGGAGAGCATCTTGCGCCACAGGTCCTTGGCCTGGACGACCTTGAACACCTTGATCTTGTTGTACTCGGTCAGGGCTTCGTAATACTCGTAGCGCTCTTCGAAGGCCTTGCCGGTCAGGTCGTGCAGGTCCGGCACTTCGGAGGGGGAGAACAGGGTCCACTTGCCGTCGTCGAAGACGCGCTTCATGAACAGGTCCGGAATCCAGTTCGCGGTGTTCATGTCGTGGGTGCGGCGACGGTCGTCACCGGTGTTCTTGCGCAGTTCGAGGAATTCCTCGATGTCCAGGTGCCAGGTTTCCAGGTAGGCGCAGACGGCGCCCTTGCGCTTGCCGCCCTGGTTCACGGCCACGGCGGTGTCGTTGACCACTTTCAGGAAGGGGACGACGCCCTGGGATTTGCCGTTGGTGCCCTTGATGTAGGAGCCCAGCGCGCGCACCGGGGTCCAGTCGTTGCCCAGGCCACCGGCGAATTTCGACAGCATGGCGTTGTCGTGGATCGCGTTGTAGATGCCCGACAGGTCGTCCGGCACGGTGGTCAGGTAGCAGGAGGACAACTGCGGACGCAGGGTGCCGGCGTTGAACAGGGTCGGGGTCGACGACATGTAGTCGAACGAGGAGAGCAGGTTGTAGAACTCGATGGCGCGGGCTTCACGGTCCTTCTCTTCGATGGCCAGGCCCATGGCCACGCGCATGAAGAAGACCTGCGGCAGTTCGAAGCGGATGCCGTCCTTGTGGATGAAGTAGCGGTCGTACAGGGTCTGCAGGCCGAGGTAGGTGAACTGCTGGTCACGCTCGTGGTTGATCGCGGCGCCCAGCTTGGCCAGGTCGAATTCCTTGAGCTTGGGGTCGATCAGCTCGAACTCGGCGCCCTTCTCGACGTAGGCGGCCAGGGCCTTGGTGTAGAGCTCGGCCATTTCGTGGTGGGTGGCGCTTTCGGCCACGCCGAGGAAGCCCAAGGCTTCGGCGCGCAGGGTGTCCATCAGCAGGCGGGCGGTGACGTAGGAGTAGTTCGGCTCACGTTCCACCAGGGTACGGGCGGTCATCACCAGGGCGGTGTTGACGTCCTTCTCGGCCACGCCGTCGTACAGGTTCTTCAGGGTTTCGCGCTCGATCAGGGCGCCGTCCACCTCGGCCAGGCCTTCGCAGGCTTCGCGGATGATGGTCTGCAGGCGGCCCATGTCCAGCGGCTGGACGCTGCCGTCGGCCTTGGTGATGCGGATGCTCGGGTGCGGTACGGCAACGTCGCTGGCGGCGGCGCCACGCTTGGCGCGCTCCTGGGCGCGGGCTTCGCGGTAGAGCACGTAGTCGCGGGCGACCTTCTGCTCGCCGGCGCGCATCAGGCTCAGTTCGACCTGGTCCTGGATTTCTTCGATGTGGATGGTGCCGCCGGAGGGCATGCGACGCTTGAAGGTCGCGGTGACCTGCTCGGTCAGGCGGGCAACGGTTTCATGGATGCGGGAAGACGCAGCGGCAGTACCGCCTTCCACGGCGAGGAACGCCTTGGTGATGGCAACGGTGATCTTGTCGTCGGTGTAGGGGACGACGGTGCCGTTGCGTTTGATCACGCGCAGCTGGCCGGGAGCGGTGGCGGCCAGGTCCTGGGCGGAGTCGGCTGCCAGCGGCGCGTTGGCCTGCGGGTTCTCGCGAGTGGTGTCGGTCTGCATGGGGGTCTCCATGTTCGTATAGGTCTGGTTGGGCGCCGGGGCACCCGTTATTCCGTTACAAAGCTCGCCGCGCCGGCCTGGACCGGGCGGTGGGTACTACTAAGGCAGAGAGGTCGGACTCAGGTGCCTCCCGGCCCTACTAAGTCTGGGGTCGCCGTGTTAAAGCACGACGACAGAAACACAATACCTAGTGGTGCGGCCTGCTCTGGCTGCGCACCGCTTCCGGTGGCGGTCACGTCTTGCGTGTCTCGCCCCGGCACCGTCTGCTTTGGCAGCGCGGTGGGTTGGGCTCTCGGTGGATCACCGGGTTCGAATGCACGGAAAAGGCTCTTCGGGACTTGATTCTGGTTGTGCCTGGTGATCTAGCAAAACCCCAATATGTAGGGGTGCTGCGCGATGGGGGTACAAGATAATGCGCTGTCTGGGCTATTGCAAGGCGAGGGGTACTGAACAAGCTGTGGATAAGTTGTGGGTGCGCTGTGCGCGGCGGCCGGCGGGCGCCGGGTAGGCCTAGGGTGGCGAGGGGTGGACCGTTCGTCGTCACTTCGCCGGCCTTCTGAGGGGCGATTCGAGGATGCCGACGGGTGCGCACGCTAACACAATATGTAGTGTTTTTGCGCCTTTCTGGCATGCGCTGTGCAGAACGGCCGGCATTGCTACAATCCGCGCGTTTTTCCTGGCCCTCGGGGCGCTGGAATGGGAGTAGGTGGTGGAACAAGAAGCCTGGCGCATCCTCATTGTCGAAGACGACCGGCGATTGGCCGAGCTGACCCGTGAGTACCTGGAAGGCAACGGCCTGCGGGTGGCCATCGAGTCGGACGGCGGCCAGGCGGTGGCGCGCATCCTGGCGGAGCGCCCGGACCTGGTGATCCTGGACCTGATGCTGCCGGGGGAGGACGGCCTGTCCATCTGCCGCAAGGTGCGGGGGCGCTACGACGGCCCGATCCTGATGCTCACTGCGCGCACCGATGACATGGACCAGGTGCTGGGCCTGGAGATGGGCGCCGACGACTACGTGTACAAGCCGGTGCGCCCGCGGGTGCTGCTGGCGCGCATCCGCGCTCTGTTGCGGCGCAGCGAGGGCTTGGCCGAGGCGGTGGATGACACCCCGCGGCGCCTGGGGTTCGGCAGCCTGGTAATCGACAACGCCATGCGCGAGGCCTGGCTCGGCGAGCGCAGCATCGAGCTGACCAGCGCCGAGTTCGACCTGCTCTGGCTGCTGGCGGTGAACGCCGGGCGCATCCTCTCCCGCGAGGAGATCTTCAATGCCCTGCGCGGCATCGAGTACGACGGCCAGGACCGTTCCATCGACGTGCGCATCTCGCGCATCCGCCCCAAGATCGGCGACGACCCGATGCACCCGCGCCTGATCAAGACGGTGCGCAGCAAGGGCTACCTGTTCGTCGGCGAGGCGGCCGACGGCCAGCCATGACCCGCGCCGCCCGCTCGGCCGTGGCCCGGGGGCGGCCATGAACTCCATCTTCCTGCGCATCTACGGCGGCCTGCTGGCCGCTCTGGTGCTGGTGGCGCTGCTGGGGGTGTTCACCCTGCACCAGGTCAACGAGGTGCGCGCCGACCGCTACCGGGAAAGCCTGGCGCGCGGCACCTTCCGCCTGATGTCCGACAACCTCGAACCCATGACCCAGGTGGAGCGCCGCCGTGCCCTGGTGCTGTGGAGCCGCCTGCTGGGCATTCCCCTGGCGCTGCAGGACCTGGACGAGGACCGCCTCGACAGCGGCGTGCGCTCCCGCGTGCTGCGCCGCCAGGTGATGGTGGAGCAGACCGGCCCCCACGCCGCCAAGGTCTACAGCCTGGTGAGCGAGAAGGACCACCTGGTGCTCACCGGCGAGGTGCAGCAGATCAGCGAACAGTTGGCCCGGGCCACCGTCTACCTGCTGATCGACGAACTGGTGCGCTACCCGGTCAACGAGCAGCCGCAGCGCCTGGCCGCCCTGAAGGAGAGCAAGCAGTTCGGCTTCGACCTGCACCTGGTGACCCTGGAGAACGCCGACCTCGATGAGGACCAGCGGCGCCGGGTGGACGAGGGCGACACGGTCATGGCCCTGGGCAAGGGCGGCGACTCCATCCGCATCTTCGCCGGCATCGTCGATACGCCCTGGGTGCTGGAGATCGGCCCGCTGGTGCTGATGAACCCCTACCCGCCGGAGCTGCTGATCCTTATCGGCGTGCTCGGGCTGAGCCTGATCGGCCTCACCATCTACCTGCTGGTGCGCCAGTTGGAGCGCCGCCTGCTGGGGCTGGAGGCAGCGGCCACGCGCATCGCCCACGGCAAGCTGGACGCCCGCGTACCGGCCCGTGGTGCGGACTCGGTGGGGCGCCTGGCGGCCGCCTTCAACGGCATGGCCGAGCAGTTGCAGCAGTTGCTGTCGGTGCAGCGCGAGCTGGTGCGGGCGGTGTCCCACGAGCTGCGCACGCCGGTGGCGCGGCTGCGCTTCGGCCTGGAGATGATCGCCGACGCCAAGACCGACACCGCGCGGCGCAAGTACATGGAAGGCATGGACGGCGACATCCAGGAGCTCGACAAGCTGGTGGACGAGATGCTGACCTACGCCCGCCTGGAGCAGGGCGCGCCGGCGCTGAACTTCCAGCGGGTCGACCTGGATGCGCTGATGGAGCAGGTGATCGCCGAGCTGGCACCGCTGCGCCCGGCCATCCGCGTCGAGCGCGGCCATGCCTTTGGCCGTGGCGAGGAGGGGGCCTGGGTGGAGGCTGAGCCGCGCTACCTGCATCGGGCTCTGCAGAACCTGGTGAGCAACGCCATGCGCCATGCCGAGTCGCGGGTGCGCCTGAGCTTTCAGATCGGCGAAGCACTGTGTCGCATCGACGTGGAGGACGACGGTCCGGGCGTGCCGGACAGCCACTGGGAGCGCATCTTCACTCCCTTCCTGCGGCTGGACGACAGCCGCACCCGCGCCTCCGGCGGGCATGGCCTGGGCCTGTCCATCGTCCGGCGCATCATCTATTGGCACAGTGGGCGCGCACAGGTCGGCCGCAGCGAGGCCCTGGGCGGTGCGCAGTTCAGCCTGGTCTGGCCGTGCCGGCAGGGCGAGCGCCTGCCCTCCTGAGTCAGCGCACCGCCACCAGGGTCAGCAGGCGGTCCGGGTAGTGGCGCACCTGCCCCTGCAGCTCGCGGCCCTGGTGCCATTCGGCGGACAGGTCGATCAACAGGCGCAGTTGCACGCGGTGGCCGTCCACTGCCAGCACTTCCGCATCATGGAAATAGAAGCGCACCCCCACCAGCGGGTAGAGCGCCTTGAACAGGCTCTCCTTGATGGAGAAGGTCAGGGTCACCCGCTCGGCCCTGGCCTCCAGCGGCAGGGCGTCGAGCCGTTGCAGCTCGGCCTCGGTGAGGATCTCCCCGGCCAGGCGCAGGGCGCGCTCGGGTTCCAGGTGCTGCTCCAGGTCCAGCCCCAGGCCGCGCCATGCCTCGGCACGGGCCACCACGCTGGCCGCCTGGCCGGTGCCGTGGGTGATGGAGCCGACGACGCCGGCCGGCCACACCGGCGCCCGGTCCTCGCCGGCGGCGGGCACCTCGGCCTGCCCGGTGAGTGCCTGCAAGGCCGCTCGCGCGCAGAGCCGCCCGGCCAGGTACTCCGCACGGCGCTTGGCCACCGAGCGCTGGATGCTCGGCGTGGTGGGGATGTTGCAGCGGGCGAAGTCGCCGTCGTCGAGGGCCGCCGGGTCGAAGCGGCAGCTGTGGAAACCCACGGCCTCCAGCGCCTCGGCGAAGGGCCAGGCGGCATCGGGCTGGGTGCAGAAGGGGGGCAGGGTCAGGTTCATGGCGCGCATTCTGCCGCGCCGGCGGGACGGCCACCAGACGGTGGCTCGGTTACATATGTTTGCAATCGGGTTACCAAAGCTAAACGGATCGTCCAGTCGGCTTTTGCCAGACTAGCCGTGCGTTTCTTCTGGAACGCAGGTGAGGTTGTAGCCTGGGGCCGTTATCGGCCCCGGCGTTTTCTCTGAATCGAGAACGGGAGCCCTGTGGCTCCCGTTTTTTTTGCTTTGGATTCAGGGCCCGGTGCAGCGCTCCTTATTCAGGATTCTCCAGGTCCACCAGCAGCCGGGCGGGGTAGACCTTCTCCCAGTGGGCCTTGAAGCGCTTGTGCACGCGGTCGATATCGAAGGTGCTTTCCCGGCCCACCTTCTGTGCGTGGGCGATGTCATGGGCCCGCATGTAGGCGATCAGGAACTGTTCGCCGTTCAGCTCCAGGTGAAACCAGGATTCGACGGTGACGCCCTCCGCCTTGAGGGTTTCCACGGCTTCGGCCTTGCGGCGTTCTATTTCGCTCCTCCAGGCCTCGACCTGTTCCATCGAGTCGCTCTTCAGCTTGATCAGTACGGAACCGACATCCATTGCGGCGCTCCAGCGTGCGGTGAGAGGGGATGCCGAGGTTAAACGCGGGCTGGTCGTGCGGTGGGGCGGCTGCCGATTGCTCAGCCAGCAGTTCACGCCGTTGGAGCCGCCACGGGCGGGCGTTGGCGGCTCAATGCGCCGTGTTCGTCAGCGAGGGGAGGTGGACACGTTGGGCGGAGTCCGACGGGCTCAGTCGTCAACGCACCCTGGGATCAGCGCCCTGTTTCGCCAGGGCCTGATGCACCCAGGCGCTGCCAGCGCCGGAACACCGGTTCGGCCAGGAACAGCACCAGCAGCAGCCGGGCCACCTGCAGGGCGGTGACCAGTGGGACGGAGAGCTGCAGGGTCTCGGCGGTGAGGCTCATCTCGGCGATGCCGCCGGGCATCATCCCCAGGGTCAGGGAGCGCAGGTCCAGGGCGCTGGCCCAGGCGATGCCGAGGGCGCAGAGGCTGGCGAAGCCGATCATCAGTGCGGTGCCCAGCAGGGTGCGGGCGAGGAAGGTGGGGGCGCGGCGGAAGAAGAGGCGGTCGAAGTGGCAGCCCAGGCCGCTGCCGATCAGCAACTGGCCTATCTGGCTGGCCCCTGGGGGCAGGCCGATGTGCAGGTCCCAGGCGACGCTGGCGCAGGCGCTGACCAGCAGCGGGCCGAACAGCCAGGGGTTGGGCTGGCGCAGGCGTTGCCAGAGCAGCGCCACCAGGCCGCCGGCCGGGACCAGCACGGCCAGCCAGGCCCAGTCCACCGGGGCGTTGGTGTGCAGGGCGGGGCCGTCGCCCAGCAGCAGTTTGAACAGCGCCGGTATGCACAGCACCACGGCCACCACCCGCAAACTCTGGGCCGCGGCCACGCGGCTGGTGCTGGCGCCGTTGCGCTGGCCGAGGTTGACCATCTCCCCGGAGCCGCCGGGCATGCAGGCGAAGAAGGCGGTGGCGCGGTCCTCGCCGCTGCGGCGCAACAGCCCGATGGCGAGGACGCTGGAAAGGCTGGTGAACAGGGCACCGAAGAGCACCAGCGCCCAGTGGGCGGTGACCTGCTCCAGCACCTGGGGGGTGAAGTGCAGGCCGATGCCGATGCCGATGATCCATTGGCCGGTCTTGCGCCCGCCCGGCAGGTCACGGATTGGCCAGGGCGTGGCGCAGCGGAACAGGATGACCGCCACCAGGGCGCCGATCATCCACGGCAGCGGCCAGTGGGCGAGGCTGGCGAGCAGGCCGCCCGCCGCGCCCACCAGGGGCGTCGCCCACCAGTTGTGCCAGCCATCACGCATCCGCCAGGGCCTCCCGACGGGCGCGGCGGCGCCAGATGCGCACCAGCGGCAGGGCCAGCATCACCGCTACCAGCACCCAGGTGCCGATGGCGATGGGGCTGGACCAGAGGATGCCCAGCTCGCCGTTGGAGATGGACAGCGCGCGGCGCAGGTTCTGCTCCATCAGCCCACCGAGGATGAAGCCCAGCAGCAGCGGCGAGAGGGGGAAGTCCAGCTTGCGCAGGATGTAGCCGAAGATGCCGATGGCGACCATCAGGAACAGGTCGAAGGTGGTGGCGTGCACGGCGTAGACGCCGATGGAGGTGATGATGGCGATCACCGGCACCAGGGCCCAGTTGGGCACGGCGAGGATGCGGGTGAACACGCGGATCATCGGGATGTTGAGGATCACCAGCATGACGTTGGCGATGAACAGCGAGGCGATCAGGCCCCAGACGATGTCCGGCTGCTGCTGGAACAGCATGGGGCCGGGGGTGATGTTGTACAGCGTCAGTGCGCCGATCATCACTGCCGTGGTGCCGGAGCCGGGAACGCCCAGGGTCAGCATCGGCACCATGGCGCCGCATGCGGAAGCGCCGATGGCGGTTTCCGGGGCGGCCAGACCGCGCAGGTCGCCTTTGCCGAACCTGCCGGAGTCGCCGGCGAGCTTCTTCTCGGTCATGTAGGCCACGGCGCTGGCCAGGGTGGCGCCTGCGCCCGGCAGCACGCCGAGGATGAAGCCCATCACCCCGCAACGCAGGTTGACCACGGCGACCGAGGCGGCCTCCTTGAGGTTGAACAGCATGCGTCCGGTGGCCTTCACGGCGACGTGGCCGTGGTGGGTCTTCTCCAGCAGCAGGAGGATCTCGCTCACCGAGAACAGGCCCAGCACCAGCACCACGAACTGGATGCCGTCGGCGACATGGATGCTGTCGAAGGTGAAGCGGTACACGCCGCTGTTGGCGTCGATGCCGATGGTGGAGAGGAACAGGCCGAGCAGGGCGGCGATGAAGGTCTTCAGCGGGCGGTCGCCGGCCATGCCGCCGAGGGCGACGATGGCGAACACCATCAGCACGAAGTACTCCGCCGGGCCGAAGGCGATGGCCCATTTGGCCAGCAGCGGGGCGAACAGCACCATGCCGCAGGTGGCGATGAAGGCGCCGATGAAGGAGCTCCAGGCCGACAGCGACAGGGCGACGCCGGCCAGGCCCTGGCGGGCCATGGGGTAGCCGTCGAGGGTGGTCATCACGGTGGAGGCTTCGCCGGGGATGTTCAGCAGGATGGAGCTGATGCGCCCGCCGTATTCGCAGCCCAGGTACACGGCGGCCAGCAGGATCAGCGCCGACTCCGGCGGCAGGCCGAGGGCGAAGGCCACCGGGATCAGCAGGGCCACGCCGTTGATCGGGCCGAGGCCCGGCAGCAGGCCCACCACGGTGCCGATCAGGGTGCCCACCAGGGCGGTGACCAGGTTGTAGGGGGAGAGGGCCACGCCGAAGCCCTGGCCGAGGTAGCTCAAGGTATCCATGTCGTCACTCCAGGAAGTCGAGGAGGCCCAGGGGCAGGGGCACGTCCAGGGTCTTGTCGAACAGCAGGTAGAGGCCAACGCTGATGGCCAGCGCGGCGATGGCGCCGGGCAGCCAGCGGCCGCCGTACAGGCGCGCCATCAGCAGGCCGGCGAGGGTGCTGGAGAGGATGAAGCCCAGCGGCTCGAAGAGCCCGGCGTAGACCAGCAGCAGGGCGATGCAGGCGATCACCTTGCGCAGGGTGGGGGCGTCCAGCGGGGTGTCGTCGTGCTTGTGCAGCAGGGCGCCGGGGCGCAGCACCTGCCATAGCAGGGCGGCGGCCATCAGCCCGAGGGTGAGCAGGGGGAAGGCGCGGGGGCCGACCGGTTCATAGGAGAAGGCGGCGTGGTAGTCCCAGGCGAGCGCGGCAAAAAACAGGCATGCGACCAGCCAGCCCAGACTGAACAGGCGTTGAAAAAGCATGGGGGATTCCTCGCGGAATGGGGGCGCGGAGGGCCGGCTGGCGGGGGCGCTCAGCCGGCTGTTCGGGGCCTTAGCGTCTGTTCACGCTCTTGTGAGCGCTTATTGGGTGAGGCCGAACTCCTTGGCCATCTCCTTGTACTGGGCGACGCGCTGCTTCACGTAGGCGTCCAGTTCCGGGCCGGTCATGGCGAAGGGGAACAGCTCGCGCTGGCCGCGCAGTTTGGCGAAGTCCTCGGAGGCCAGCAGTTGGTCGAAGGCGGCCTTCCACCAGGCGTACTCCTCGTCGCTCACCTTCGGGCCGAGGTAGAAGCCGCGCACCACCGGCCAGGTGATGTCGTAGCCCTGTTCCTTGGCGGTGGGGATGTTGGCCTTGTCCTCACCCGGCAGGCGCTCTTCGGAGAGCACGGCGAGGATGCGCATGTTGCCGGCGAGGATGTGCGGCATGGAGTCGGCGATGTCGGTACTGCCCACCTGGATGTGCCCGCCGAGCAGGGCGGTGGCGATCTCGCCGCCGCCTTCCAGGGCCACGTAGCGCAGGTTGCGCGGGTCGATGCCGGCGGCCTTGGCCAGCAGGGCGGTCTGCATCCAGTCCTGGCTGCCGACGGTGCCGGAGGAGCCGATCACCACCTTGCCCGGGTCGGCCTTGAGGGCGTTGATCAGGTCGTCGAGGGTCTTGTAGGGGGAGTCGCTGCGCACGGCGATGGCGCCGTAGCTGGTGCCGATGCCGGCCAGCCAGCGCACGGCGTTCTCGTCGAAGCGGCCGAACTTGCCCTGGGCCAGGTTGAGCAGCGAGCCGCTGGACCAGGCGGTGATGGTGCCGGCGTCCGCCGGGCGCTGGGCGACCACGGCGTTGTAGGCGACGGCGCCGACGCCACCGGGCATGTAGGTGACGCGCATGGGTTTGCTGAGCAGCTTGGCGTCCATCAGGGCGCTCTGGGCCAGCTTGCAGGTGAGGTCGAAACCGCCGCCGGGGGCGGCCGGGGCGATGCACTCGGGGCGCTTGGGCTCGGCCATCAGTTGGGTGGAGAGCAGCAGGCCGGTGGCGAGCAGGGCGAAGCGGGAGAGGGCGGTCTTCATCGGTTGTCTCCTGTGGAGTCTTATTGTGGGTCACCAGATGGCGAGGGCGTAGCTGACGATCAGGCGCAGTTCGTCGGCATCCCGGGCGAAGCTGGAGCGGAAGCCGGCGTGGCGGGCGCGGAAGGTGAGGTCCTTGAGGGCGCCGCTCTGGACGACGTACTTGAACTCCACGTCGCGTTCCCATTCGCGGCCTTCCCGGTCGCTGCCGGTGACCTGGGCGTTGTCGCTGGTGATGTAGCGGGTCATGAAGCTCAGGCCGGGGACGCCGAGGCGGGCGAAGTCCAGGTCGTAGCGGGCCTGCCAGGAGCGCTGGTCGGCGTTGGCGAAGTCGTTGATCTGCACGAAGTTGACCAGGAACGGGTCGCTGCCGTCGATGTAGGCGTAGCCGGTGTCGCCGCTCATGCGCTGGTAGCCGAGGCCGACCTTGTGGGCGCCCTGGCCGTAGCTGAGCATGCCGTTCAGCGCGCGGTTGTCCACCTTGCCGGCGGCAGCGCGGCCGGTGTCGTCGCTGATGGCGTAGCGCAGGTCGGCGCTGAGGGTGCCACTGCCCAGGGGCTGGGTGGCGAGCAGGCCGAAGAAGTGCTGGCGGTAGACGTCGTCCAGCTCGGCGAAGTAGTAGCGCCCGGTGAGCTGCTTGCTGAACACGTAGTCGGCGCCGGCCAGGTCGTAGTGGTCGCCGCTGGCGCCACTGGCGAAGCGCCGGTTCTTGTTGTTCAGGGCCAGGTCTTCGGAGTGGGTAGAGGCGCGGTCCTTCACTTCGCGCAGGCGGCCGCCGGTGAAGGTGAGGCCTTCGATCTCCCTGGAGGTGAGCAGGCCGCCTTCGAACACCTGGGGCAGGATGCGGCTGTCGCTGGCCTTGACCACCGGCAGTTCGGGGATGTGGCTGCCGATGCGCAGTTCGCTCCTGGAGACGCGCACCTTGCCGGTCAGACCCAGCTTGCCGTAGGTGTCCGGGGTGCCGCCGTCGTCCTGTACCGGCAGCAGGTCGGTGCCACTGCTGCCCTTGCCCGAGTCGAGCTTGACGCCAACCATGCCGAGGGCGTCCATACCGAAGCCGACGGTGCCTTCGGTGAAGCCGGATTCGATGTTGAGGATGAAGCCCTGGGCCCATTCGTCGCGCTTGGACTGGCCGGTGCCTTCGCGAAAGTCGCGGTTCAGGTAGATGTTGCGGGCTTCGAGGGTGGCCGAGCTGTCCTTGATGAAGTCAGCCTGGGCGAGCGGGGCGAGGGTGCAGCCGGCGATGGCCAGGCTGACGATGCGTGCAGGCGGCAACGCCTGCCGGGAGGCAGTGTGCATCGGTGGTCTCCGTTGTTGTTCTTGTAAGCCGGCTCAACCAAGGCCGGCTATGGATGGGTGGTTCTGTCCACCCTGTGCCGATGCTAGGGGGCGAAGCTTTCGCCAGGCTTTCAGCGTGAAAGAATTCGGCAGGCCGGTTTTTTGCGGGTTGCTGGCCGTTACACTGCGGGCCGTTTCCTACAGCCTGGAGGACTCCACCGTGCGCATCCTGCTCGTCGAAGACCACCTGCAATTGGCCGATAGCGTGGCCCAGGCGCTGCGCGCAGCGGGCTGGACGGTGGACGTGCTGCACGATGGCGTGGCGGCGGACCTGGCCTTGTCCAGCGAGGAATATGCCCTGGCGGTGCTGGACGTGGGGCTGCCGCGCCTGGACGGCTTCGAGGTGCTGTCGCGCCTGCGTGGGCGGGGCAAGACGCTGCCGGTGCTGATGCTCACTGCGCGGGGCGAGGTGAAGGACCGGGTGCTGGGCCTGAACCTGGGCGCGGACGATTACCTGGCCAAGCCCTTCGAGCTGTCGGAGCTGGAGGCGCGGGTGAAGGCGCTGCTGCGGCGCACGGTGCTGGGCGGCGAGCAGCAGCAGCGCTGCGGGCCGCTGCTCTATGACCTGGGCACCCGGCGCTTCAGCCTGGACGGCCAGCCGCTGACGCTGACCTCGCGGGAGCAGGCGGTGCTGGAGGTGCTGATCGCGCGCCCCGGCCGGGTGATGAGCAAGGACCAGTTGGCCGCTCAGGTGTTCGGCCTGGACGAGGAGGCCAGCCCGGACGCCATCGAGATCTACATCCACCGCCTGCGCAAGAAGCTGGAGGGCAGCACGGCGCGCATCGTCACCTTCCGCGGCCTGGGCTACCTGCTGGAGCACCAGGATGCGTGAGTCGGGAAGCCTGCGCGGGCGGCTGCTGCGGCGGCTGGCGCTGCTGCTGGCGATGCTGCTGGTGATCGGCAGCCTGAGTGCCTACTTCAATGCCCGCCAGGCGGCAGACACCGCCTACGACCGCACCCTGCTGGCGTCGGCCCGGGCCATTTCCGCCGGGCTCTACGAGGCCGACGGCCGGCTCAAGGCCGATGTGCCCTATGTGGCGCTGGACACCTTCGCCTACGACAGCGCGGGGCGGATCTTCTACCAGGTGACCGACATCGAGGGGAAGCTGGTCTCCGGCTACGAGAACCTGCCCGGCCCTCCGCCGGGCACGCCGCGCACCGATGACTACCCGGCCCTGGCGCGCTTCTACGACGCCAACTACGGCGGGGTGGACGTGCGGGTGGTGAGCCTGCTGCGCCCGGTGAGCGAGGCAAGCATCAACGGCATGGCGGAAATCCGTGTGGCCGAGACCGAGGAGGCCCGCGAGCGCCTGGCTCGGGGGCTGCTGGTGGATACGCTGTGGCGCCTGGCGCTGATGTCGCTGGCGGCGCTGGGGCTGGTGTGGCTGGCGGTGAGTGCGGCGATGCGCCCACTCAATCAGTTGCGCTCGGCGGTGGAGGAGCGCCAGCCTGACGACATGCGCCCGTTGCCGGTGGTGGTGGTGCAGAGCGAGCTCAAACCGCTGGTGGATGCGCTCAACCGGTTCACCGAGCGCCTGCGCGGGCTGTTCCAGCGCCAGGCGGACTTCATCGCCGACGCCTCCCACGAGTTGCGCACGCCCCTGGCGGCCCTGAAGGCGCGGATCGAGCTGGGCCTGCGCGAGCAGGACCCGACCGCCTGGCGCCGGACCCTGGAGGAGAGTGCGGCGAACACCGATCGGCTGACCCACCTGGCCAACCAACTGCTCTCCCTGGCCCGTATCGAGAGCGGGGCGCGGGCGATTGCCGAGGGCGGTGCCGAACGCATCGAGCTGGGCGCCCTGGCCCGTGAGCTGGGGATGGCCCTGGCGCCGCTGGCCCACGCCCGGGGTATCGCCCTGGCGCTGGAGGCGGAGGACAGCGCTTGGGTGAGGGGCGAGCCGACGCTGCTCAACGAGTTGCTCAGCAACCTGGTGGACAACGCCCTGGCCCATACGCCCAAGGGCGGCAGCGTGACCCTGCGGGTGATGGCGCCGGCGGTGCTGGAAGTGGAGGACGAGGGCAGCGGCATTCCGCCGGAAGAACGCGAGCGGGTGTTCGAGCGTTTCTACCGGCGCACGGCCCAGGCCAGCGGGGCGGGGTTGGGCCTGGCCATCGTGGGTGAGATCTGCCGGGCGCACATGGCCGAGATCAGCCTGCACGACGGCGGCGCGGGCGGGTTGCGGGTACGGGTGAGCTTTCCGCCCGCCTGAGCAGCACTGCCATTACTGCAGGCTGCTCAGCGGCTCTTCGGCTTCGAGCAGGTAGCGGGCGATCTTGCCGCTTTCACGCAGTTGCGCCAGGCCCTGGTTGAAGCGCGCCATGAGCTGTTCGTTGCCGGGAACCGAGCGGGACAGCAACAGGTGCAGGGTGTCGCTGCGCAGCGGCTGGGGGTGAAAGGTGACTCGGCTGCGTTCTTCGCGGCTGAAGCCTTGCAGGTTGGCGATGCCGACCACCTTGTCCATGGGGAACACGTCGATGCGGCCGGCCAGGAGCATGCGCAGGCCCTGTTCCTCGGCGGCCAGGCGCTGCACGCGCAGGCGGCCGTCCTGCTCGGCGCGCTGGAAGGCTTCGCCGTAGTCGTAGCCGATGGTGGCGCCCAGGCGGTAGTGCCGGAGGTCGTCCACGCTCTGCCAGTCGAGGGGGGTGTCCTTGCGGTGGAACAGTACGTAGCCGCTCTCGATCACCGGATCACTGACGTAGAAATCCCGTTCGCGATCAGCATTGCGCAGCCAGATGGCGGTGCCGTGGCGCTCGCCTTTCTCCGCCAGGCGCAGGGAGCGGGCCCAGGGGTGGAACTCCCAGTGGACGGTGACGCCCTCCAGGGCGAAGGCTTCGGCGACGATGCGCGAGGCTACGCCCTGGTGCGGCAGCGAGGCGCCGAGGTAGGGCGTCCATTCACCGTTGGTGAGGCGCACGTCTTCGGCGGCGGCGAGGCTGCCGAAGGCGAGGGTGAGGATGAATAGAAGGGCGCGCATCTGGGTCCGCTACTCCATGTATGCAGGGAGTCTAGACAGGTATGGCGCGCCCGTTAGTTCACTGCAGCATGCTCATGGCCGCCTCCATGGCGGCGGAGAGGTCTTCGTCTGCCTGCATGTCGACCTGCGGGTCGAGGCCGAGTTTGGCGAAGGCGGGGATCTGGCTCCAGTCGAGCTGGGTGTAGGGGTGTTCGCTGCCCAGGTAGCTCTGCAGGGTGGCGACCTGGACGATGTCCACGTAGTCGACCTTGGGCGAGTTGCGGGTGAAGTCCAGGTACTGGCTGGGGATCTGCGCGATCGGGGCGGGGAATTCCCAGGCTTTGAGGATGCGGTCGCCGATGATCGGGTGGATGCGCTCGATCACGTGGTTGAGGCTGATGGAGTCGGCCAGCAGTTCGTAGTGTTCTTCGGCGTAGGTGAGGATCGGCAGCACGCCGATCTGGTGCACCAGGCCGGCGAGGGTGGCCTGGTCCGGCGCGAGGCGGGTGTAGTGGCGGCAGAGGACGTGGCAGATGCCGGCGATCTCGGTGCTCTTGTTCCAGACTTCGCGCATTTTGCGGTCGACCACATCGGAGGTGGCCTGGAACATCTGCTCCATGGCTAGGCCCGTGGCGAGGTTGCAGGTGTAGTTGATGCCGAGGCGGCTGATGGCCATCTGCAGGTCGGTGATTTCCTTGTTGGTGCGCAGCAGCGGGCTGTTCACCACCTTGATGATGCGGGCGGTGAGGGCGGCGTCGTTGCCGATCACCTTGGACAGGGCGGGGATGCTCACGTCGGGGTCTTCTGCGGCTTCGCGCACCTTCAGCGCCACTTCGGGCAGGGTGGGCAGCACCAGCTCATCGTTGTCGATGGCGCGGATCAGGTCTTCCTGGACTTTCTCGGCAAGCTTGCTCATGGGGGCTCTCTAGGCGTGGTAGGCGGTTGGACCGGCCCTCAGCGCTGGATCTCGCGGTCGGCGTCCAGCGTGTAGGGGAGGTCGAGCAGGTTCAGCACGGGGCCATCGATGGCGCCCAGGTGGATCCGTCCGTCGTTGACCGCGTCTTCCTGGAGCACGGCGAGGAGTTCGTAACCCTGTTCCGCCGGGGCGGCCAGCACCACTTCGCCGACGCTGCTCTGGTGGACGGGGGAAAAGAGTTCGAGGCCGGGGGCCGGGCGTTCGCCTTCGGGCAGGGCCAGGCGCTGCAGGCGGCGCTTGAGTTTGCCCAGGTACTGCATGCGGGCGACGATCTCCTGCCCGGTATAGCACCCTTTCTTGAAGCTGACGCCGCCGACCGCCTGGAGGTTGATCATCTGCGGGATGAACAGCTCGCGGGTGGCAGCGAAGACCTGGCCGACCCCGGCGCGCACCTGGGCCAGCAGCCAGGCGTCCAGCGGGGCCTCGGGCAGGTGGGTGGCGAGGTGGGTGCGCATGCTGTCGGCCTCATCAGCTGCTGCCCAGAGTTCGGCGCGGCCGTCGGAGAGGCGCAGGGCGATGCGGCCCTCGGCGCGCACGACGGCGCCGGCTTCGGTGGGCAGGTCGAGGCCCAGCGCTACGAGCACGCCGTCGCCCTGGGCCAGGCCGAAGCGCACCCAGGCGGCGCTCTCGTCGGCCAGGGTGGCCTTGGAGAACACGGCGTATTTCTTCAGGTCGGCGAGTTGCACGTCCAGCAACCGGGCGTCGAGGGCGAGCAGGTAGCCGTCGCCTTCGGGCAGGACGCGGAAGCTGGAGACCATGCGCCCCTTGGGGGTGCAGCGGGCGCCGAGGCTGGTGGTGGTGTCGTTGAGGTAGGCGAGGTTGCAGGTGACCTGGCCCTGAAGGAACTTGGCGGCGTCCACGCCACGGACGGCGATGATGCCTTCGTGGGTGAGCGGGCAGAAGAATGCGGTTTCAGCCATGGGATATCGCTGGAAAGGGTGTCCGGGGCGTCATCATAGAGCCCGGTCGGCGGCTTGTCAGCGGGTGCCGGCCGGCGTCCGTGCCGTTATACTGCGCGCCTGTTTACTGGAGGCACCCCGATGGCCGACGCAACTGAACTGAACCGACTCTTCTGGCACAGCCGCCGCGGCATGCTGGAGCTGGATGTGCTGCTGGTCCCCTTCGTGCAGGAGGCGTACCCGCACCTCGACGAGGCCGACCAGGCCCGTTACCGCAAGCTGCTGGAATGTGAGGACCAGGACATGTTCGGCTGGTTCATGCAGCGCGGTGAGCCGGAAGATGCGGACCTGCGGCGCATCGTGAAAATGATCCTGGACCGTGTCCAGCCCAAGTAGCCCCTTCGAATGCCACTGGCGCCCGTCGCGGCGCCTGCTGGCGATCTACCTCTTCCTTCTAGCGCTGTGCCTGGTGGCGTTGGCGACGGCCGAGTGCCCGGCCTGGGTGCGTCTGCTCGGTGCGCTGCTGTGCGCTGGCCACGCGGCCTGGGTGCTGCCCCGGCGCATCCTGCTGACGGCGCCTTCGGCGATCCTCGGGTTGCGCCTGTCGTCTAATGGGCTGGCGTTGCTGCGCCGGGATGGCGACTGGCTGCCCGTGCAACTGTCGCCTGACAGCCTGGCGCTACCCCTGGCGGTGCTGCTGGTCTATCGCCAGCCGGGTCGCCCCTGGGCCCAGGGGCTCTGCGTGCCGGCCGATGCGATGGACGCCGATTGGCATCGGCGCCTGCGGGTGCGGCTGCGTTTCAGTCGCCAAAGGTGGGCGGCACCAGAATAGTGTCGTGGGCTTCGGGCAGGGTGTCGGGGTAGTCCAGGGTGTAGTGCAGGCCCCGGGATTCCTTGCGCTGCATGGCCGAGCGGATGATCAGGTCCGCCACCTGGGCCAGGTTGCGCAGCTCGATGAGGTCACGGCTGACCTTGTAGTTGGAGTAGAACTCGTCGATCTCGCTGAGCAGCAGACGCACCCGGTGCTGGGCGCGCTGCAGGCGCTTGTTGGTGCGCACGATGCCGACGTAGTCCCACATGAATCGCCGGAGTTCGTCCCAGTTGTGCGCGATGATCACGTCCTCGTCCGAGTCGGTCACCTGGCTGGCGTCCCAGGTGGGCAGGCCGTCGGGCAGGGGGATCTGTTCCATCTGGCCGAGCATGTCTTCGGCGGCGGAACGGGCGTAGACGAAGCACTCCAGCAGGGAGTTGCTGGCCATGCGGTTGGCGCCGTGCAGACCGGTGAAGCTGGTCTCGCCGATGGCGTAGAGGCCGGGGACGTCGGTGTGGCCGTGGCGGTCCACGACTACGCCACCGCAGGTGTAGTGGGCGGCGGGCACCACGGGGATGGGCTGGCGGGTGATGTCGATGCCGAAGCCCAGGCAGCGCTCGTAGACCGTGGGGAAGTGGCTCTTCACGAACTCGGCGGGCTTGTGGCTGATGTCCAGGTAGACGCAGTCGATGCCCAGGCGCTTCATCTCGTGGTCGATGGCGCGGGCGACGATGTCGCGCGGGGCCAGTTCGGCACGCTTGTCGAAGCGTTGCATGAAGCGCTCGCCGCTGGGCAGGCGCAACAGGCCACCTTCGCCGCGCACCGCTTCGGTGATCAGGAAGCTCTTGGCTTGCGGGTGATACAGGCAGGTGGGGTGGAACTGGTTGAACTCCAGGTTGCCCACCCGGCAGCCGGCCCGCCAGGCCATGGCGATGCCATCACCGCAGGCGCCGTCGGGGTTGCTGGTGTAGAGGTAGACCTTGGCTGCGCCGCCCGAGGCGAGCACGGTGAAGCGCGCGCCATGGGTGTCGACTTCGCCGCTGCTGCGGTTCAGCACGTAGGCGCCGAGGCAGCGCTGGCCGGGCAGGCCGAGCTTGCGCTCGGTGATCAGGTCGATGGCGACATGCTGCTCCAGCAGTTCGATGTTGGGGCACTGACGGGCGCGTGCCAGCAGGGTGTTGAAGATGGCGGCGCCGGTGGCATCGGCGGCATGGATGATGCGTCGGTGGCTGTGCCCGCCCTCGCGGGTGAGGTGAAACTGGAATCCGCCGTCTTCGCGGGCGCTTTCGTCCTCGCGGGTGAACGGCACGCCCTGGTCGATCAGCCACTGGATGGCTTGGCGGCTGTGCTCGACGGTGAAGCGGACGGCATCCTCGCGACAGAGCCCGGCCCCGGCGACGAGGGTGTCCTCGACATGGGAATCGACGGTGTCGGTGTCGTCCAGGACAGCGGCAACGCCCCCCTGGGCCCAGAAGGTCGAGCCTTGGGACAGGTCGCCTTTGCTGAGGATGGCGATGCGCAGGTGGGAGGGCAGGGTCAGCGCAAGGGTGAGGCCGGCGGCGCCGCTGCCGATCACCAGTACATCGTGCTGAAAGTGTTGGCTCATGTCGGGGATCCCGCGGGAAGGCGGCCCCTAGTATATAGAGGGGGTGGTCGGCACAATAGCGCGTTCATGGTCGCCGAAGAAATCGTGGGAACTTTCCATCCACACCCGCTTTCTTAGGTATGTCGCACATGAAGTGACGTGCTTGGCGAGTTGTGCCGCGAGGAGCTTCCTGCTCCTCTGGCTGCGGCAAATCAGGCGAATAAATTATCCGCGCAGCAGCGGTTGAACCCTGCTGCGTGATTCCGTGCAAGAAGGAAACGGTCTTGCAGGAAGCTTGCTTGGAGGGGAGAACTTTTGCGTAACGCCCGAGTCTATCTTGGCAAGCCGATCCACTGGGCGGCGCGGTGCCCCTCAAGCTCCAACGAGGAGTATCCATGCTAACCCAGGAACAGGATCAGCAACTGGTCGAGCGGGTGCAGCGAGGCGATAAGAGGGCTTTCGATCTTCTGGTGCTGAAGTATCAGCACAAGATCCTCGGGTTGATCGTGCGGTTCGTGCACGACACTCAGGAGGCCCAGGATGTCGCTCAGGAAGCCTTCATCAAGGCGTATCGTGCGCTCGGCAATTTCCGCGGTGACAGTGCTTTCTATACCTGGCTGTACCGCATCGCCATCAATACGGCGAAGAATCATCTGGTGGCGCGTGGTCGGCGTCCTCCGGACAGTGATGTGAGTGCGGAGGATGCGGAGTTCTACGATGGCGATCATGCTCTCAAGGACAACGAATCGCCTGAGCGCTCGCTGCTGAGGGATGAGATCGAGGGTACCGTCCATCGAACCATCCAGCAGCTACCTGAGGATTTGCGCACGGCGCTGACGTTGCGTGAGTTCGATGGTCTGAGTTACGAGGACATCGCCAATGTCATGCAGTGTCCGGTTGGTACAGTCCGCTCGCGTATTTTCAGGGCGCGAGAAGCGATCGATAAAGCCCTGCAGCCCTTGCTGCAGGAATCCTGAGACAGCGGCGACAGCTATTAGAGAGGAATCGCCATGAGTCGTGAAGCCCTGCATGAATCGCTGTCCGCGGTGATGGATAACGAAGCGGATGAACTGGAGTTGCGCCGAGTGCTCGCCTCCAGCGGTGATGAGGAGATCCGTGCCACATGGTCGCGCTACCAGATAGCCCGTGCCGTGATGCACAAGGAACTGCTCGAGCCCCGTCTCGACATCGCGGCGGCGGTATCCGCAGCGCTGGCGGATGAGGTTGCGCCTGCTACAGCAACCAAGGGGCCCTGGCGTACCTTGGGTCGCCTGGCGGTCGCAGCGTCGGTGACTGTTGCCGTGCTGGCCGGTGTGCGCCTGTACAACCAGGACGAGGTAGGCACCCGTCAACTGGCCCAGCAAGGTGGCGTGCAGCCGCTGATCACCGCGCCCCAGGCCAACAAGGATGCGGTGCTGGCGGGATACAGTGTCGAGTCACCGCGTGTATTGCCGCAAGGTTCGGCTGCGCCGTCTGGCTGGCATGACCAGCGCCTGCCGGCCTACCTGCGCCAGCATGCCCAACAGGCCGCCATGAGCGGTTCCGAGAGCGCGCTGCCCTACGCACGCGCTGCCAGTCTGGAGAGCCGCTGAGCAGTAATCCATGCGTGCACTACCACTCTTCGTGTTGCTCGGTGGTTGGCTGGTCCAGGCCGCCCACGCCGCCGAACCCCAGGATTGGCTGAAGCGTATTGCCCAGGCCGAGCAGCAGAACTTTCAGGGAACATTCGTCTACGAGCGCAGCGGCAGCTTTTCCACTCACCAGATCTGGCACCGGGTCGACGCCAGTCAGGTGCGTGAGCGTCTGCAGCAGCTCGATGGTCCGGCCCAGGAGGTCGTGCGGGTAGATGGCAGAACGCAATGCGTGAGCGGTGCGCTGGCCGACCAGATGGGAGGCCAGGTGTGGCCCGCTCGGGATTTGGATGCGGCGCAGATCGCCAAGTCCTACGAGATCAGTGTGGTGGGCGAGTCCCGTGTTGCAGGGCGTGCCGCCGTGGTTCTCAGCCTCGTGCCGCGGGATCAGCATCGTTATGGCTTCGAGCTGCACCTGGATCGTGAGACTGGCCTGCCACTGAAGTCGTTGATGCTCAACGACAAAGGCGGGTTGTTGGAGCGCTTCCAGTTCACCCAGTTCGAGACAGTTCGCCCGGAGGATGCCGAGCTTCAGCCCGGTGTCGATTGCCAGGCGGTGAGTTTCTCCGAGGCTCCGGTGGGGCAGGCCAGTGCCTGGCACTCAGACTGGTTGCCGCCAGGCTTCAGTCTTTCCAGTTCCACTCAACGCCGCAGCCCCGCGTCATCCGATACCGTGGTCTGTCTGTTGTTTGGTGACGGCCTGGCGCGTTTTTCGGTGTTCCTGGAGCCTCTGCACGGCGCGCGAGTGGAAGACATCGTGCCCTACGAGCTTGGGCCTACCGTGGCGGTATCCCGTCGGTTGAGCACGGCAGACGGGGATGTGATGGTCACCGTCGTGGGTGAGATTCCTGTGGGAACTGCGGAGCGCGTCGCGTTGTCTATGCGTTCGGCGGGTACCGCTGGCAGCTCCGCGCCCCAGTGAGTTGAGGGTGCCGCAGGCGACAGTGCTGGGCCTTCTGCTTGAAGGAGGCTGGTAATTGATAGCGATCTGCTATCGATTCGTATCCCAAGTTGTGCAATGGTTCATCGGGCTGGAGGCCTCGCTTCCGGCCCCATTTGCGTTTGCCCGCTCCGCCCCGGGGCGCTCGGCGGGTTCAAATTCCTCGTGTAATGACGGGAGCTGTATGTCGATGCTAAGCATGAAATCCTGCATGTCCGCCGTGGCGGCGCTGCTGCTGCTCGGACAAACCCTCGCGGCGCGCGCCGAACTGCCTGACTTCTCCCCGCTGGTGGAGCAGGCGTCACCCGCCGTGGTCAACATCAGTACGCGACAGAAGCTGCCCGAGCGCGCCGTCGCCAACCAGATGCCAGACCTGGAAGGCCTGCCGCCGATGCTGCGGGAGTTCTTCGAGCGCAGCATCCCCCAGGCCCCGCGTGGCCAGGGTGGTCGCCAGCGTGAGGCGCAGTCCCTGGGCTCTGGTTTCATCATCTCCAGGGATGGCTACATCCTGACCAACAACCATGTGGTAGCGGACGCCGACGAGATCATCGTGCGCCTGTCCGACCGCAGCGAGCTGGAAGCCAAGCTGATCGGCGCCGATGCCCGCACCGACGTGGCCCTGCTGAAGGTGGAAGGCAAGGACCTGCCCATCGTCAAACTCGGCAAATCCGATTCGTTGAAGGTTGGGAGCTGGGTGCTGGCCATCGGTTCGCCGTTCGGTTTCGACCATTCCGTCACCGCCGGCATCGTCAGCGCCAAGGGCCGTAGCCTGCCCAACGAGAGCTACGTGCCGTTCATCCAGACCGACGTGGCGATCAACCCGGGTAACTCCGGTGGGCCGCTGTTCAACCTGGACGGCGAAGTGGTCGGCATCAACTCGCAGATCTTCACCCGCTCCGGCGGCTTCATGGGGCTGTCCTTCGCTATCCCGATCGATGTGGCGATGAGCGTGGCCGATCAACTGAAGGCCAGCGGCAAGGTCAACCGTGGCTGGCTGGGCGTGGTGATCCAGGAAGTGAACAAGGACCTCGCCGAATCCTTCGGTCTCGACAAGCCGGCTGGTGCGCTGGTGGCCCAGGTGCTGGAGAACGGCCCGGCTGCCAAGGGCGGCCTGCAAGTGGGGGATGTGATCCTCAGCATGAACGGGCAACCCATCGTCATGTCCGCTGACCTGCCGCATCTTGTGGGCGCGCTGAAACCGGGTACCAAGATCGACCTGGGCATCGTCCGCGATGGCAATCGCAAGAACCTGTCTCTGAGCATCGGTGCGCTGCCTGAGGACGGTCAGGAACTGGCCGCCGGCGAGTCCTCGGGTGCCGAGCGCAGCAGCAACCGTCTTGGTGTGCTGGTCGCCGGTCTCTCCGGGGAGCAGCAGAAAGCGCTGGACATCAAGGGTGGCGTGGTCATCCGCGAGATCCAGGAAGGGCCGGCTGCACTCATGGGGCTGCGCCCGGGTGACGTGATCACCCACCTGAACAACCAGGCCATCGATTCGGTCCAGACCTTCGCCAAGGTCGCCAAGGAACTGCCGAAGAATCGTTCGGTGTCCATGCGCGTGCTGCGCCAGGGGCGCGCGAGCTTCATCACCTTCAAATTGTCGGAGTGATCCGATGCACTGAAAAAGGGCGGCCCAGGTCGCCCTTTTTCATGGGCGGGCGTCGTCGGTCGTGCGTGACGCCTGTGATGGCGATCAGGTAAACTCCCCGGCTATTTTTCGGCAAGCAACCAGCTTGCGGCTTTTTTCGAGTGTCGATCCCGTGAGTGACCTGAGTCATATCCGCAACTTTTCCATCATCGCCCATATCGACCATGGCAAGTCGACCCTGGCGGATCGCTTCATCCAGCTCTGTGGTGGCCTTTCCGATCGCGAAATGGAGGCCCAGGTGCTCGACTCCATGGACCTGGAGCGTGAGCGCGGCATCACCATCAAGGCCCACAGCGTCACCCTGCACTACAAGGCGCAGGACGGCCGGACCTACCAGTTGAATTTCATCGATACCCCCGGTCACGTGGACTTCACCTACGAGGTGAGCCGTTCCCTGGCTGCCTGCGAAGGCGCGCTGCTGGTGGTGGATGCAGGACAGGGCGTCGAGGCCCAGTCGGTAGCCAACTGCTACACCGCCATCGAGCAGGGCCTGGAAGTGATGCCCGTGCTGAACAAGATGGACCTGCCCCAGGCCGAGCCTGAGCGGGTGAAGGACGAGATCGAGCACATCATCGGCATCGACGCCACTGACGCCGTGCCCTGCAGTGCCAAGAGCGGCATGGGTGTGATCGAGGTGCTGGAGCAACTGGTCAAGGTGATCCCGCCGCCGGAAGGCGAGATCGAGGCACCGCTGCAGGCGCTGATCATCGACTCCTGGTTCGACAACTACCTGGGCGTGGTCTCGCTGGTTCGGGTCAAGCACGGTCGAGTGAAGAAGGGCGACAAGATCCTGGTGAAGTCCACCGGCAAGGTCCACCAGGTGGACAGCGTCGGCGTCTTCACTCCCAAGCACACCGAGACCGCAGACCTCAAGGCCGGCGAAGTGGGCTTCATCATCGCCGGCATCAAGGACATTCATGGGGCGCCGGTGGGCGATACCCTGACCCTGTCCAACACCCCGGATGTGGACGTGCTGCCCGGCTTCCAGCGCATCAAGCCGCAGGTCTACGCCGGCCTGTTCCCGGTCAGCTCCGATGACTTCGAGGACTTCCGCGAGGCCCTGCAGAAGCTGACCCTGAACGATGCCGCGCTGCAGTACGAGCCGGAAAGCTCCGAGGCCCTGGGCTTCGGCTTCCGCATCGGCTTCCTCGGCATGCTGCACATGGAGATCATCCAGGAGCGTCTGGAGCGCGAATACGACCTGGACCTGATCACCACCGCGCCGACTGTGGTTTTCGAGATCGTCCTGAAGAGCGGCGAGACCGTTTACGTCGACAACCCGTCCAAGCTGCCCGACCTGGCGTCCATTCAGGAAATGCGCGAACCCATCGTGCGCGCCACCATCCTGGTGCCCCAGGAGCACCTCGGCAACGTCATCACCCTGTGCATCGAGAAGCGTGGCGTCCAGCGCGACATGCAGTTCCTCAGTTCCCAGGTTCAGGTTTGCTACGACCTGCCGATGAATGAGGTGGTGCTGGATTTCTTCGACCGCTTGAAGTCGGTGAGCCGTGGCTACGCTTCGCTGGACTACAGCTTCGACCGCTTCGAGCCCGCCAACCTCGTCCGCCTGGATGTGCTGATCAACGGTGAGAAGGTCGATGCGCTGGCACTGATCGTTCACCGCGAGCAGGCCCACTACAAGGGCCGAGCGCTGACCGAGAAGATGAAAGACCTGATTCCTCGGCAGATGTTCGACGTTGCCATCCAGGCCGCCATTGGCGGCCAGATTGTGGCCAGGACCACTGTCAAGGCTCTCAGGAAGAACGTTCTGGCCAAGTGCTACGGCGGTGACGTCAGCCGTAAGAAGAAACTGCTGGAGAAGCAGAAGGCCGGTAAGAAACGGATGAAGCAGGTAGGCAGCGTGGAAATCCCGCAGGAAGCCTTCCTCGCTGTTCTCAAAGTGGATAGCTAGGGTCTATGTCGATCAATTTCCCGCTCTTGTTGGTTATCGCCGTGGCGGTCTGCGGCGTGCTCGCGCTCCTCGATCTGCTCCTGCTGGCACCGCGCCGGCGCACTGCGATCGCCACCTACCAGGGGCAGGTCAGCGAGCCCGATCCGGCAGTGCTGGAAAAGCTCGGCAAGGAGCCCCTGCTGGTCGAGTACGGCAAGTCGTTCTTCCCGGTGCTGGCCATCGTGCTGGTGCTGCGTTCTTTCCTGGTGGAGCCCTTCCAGATCCCGTCCGGTTCGATGAAGCCGACGCTGGAGGTGGGCGATTTCATCCTGGTGAACAAGTTCGCCTACGGCATCCGCCTGCCGGTGCTGGATACCAAGGTCATCGAAGTGGGGGACCCGCAGCGGGGTGATGTGATGGTGTTCCGCTACCCCAGCGACCCGAACGTCAACTACATCAAGCGCGTCGTCGGTCTGCCGGGTGATCGCATCGCCTACAGCAACGACAAGCGCCTGACCGTCAATGGCCAACTGGTTGCCGAGACGCTGGTGGGTGACGAGCCCGGCACCCTGGGCAGTGCGCGCCTCTATCAGGAAAAGCTGGGCGAGGCCGAGCACATGATCCGCAAGGAAATGCGCCGCAACCTCATGGAGCCCGGCAAGGAGTGGGTGGTCCCGGAGGGGCACTACTTCATGATGGGCGACAACCGCGACAACTCGAACGACAGTCGCTACTGGAACGACCCGAACATTCCCCGCGACCTGCTGGGCATGGTTCCGGACCGCAACATCGTCGGCAAGGCCTTTGCCGTGTGGATGAGCTGGCCTGACCCCAAGCTGCGCAGCCTGCCGAACTTCTCCCGCGTCGGTCTGATTCACTGAGCGACCTGAGATTTCGCTTTTGCGGCGCTGTTCACGACGGCGCCGCCCGCTATATATAGTCTTGCGACGGGCCGGCCGGCCCGAACAACAACCACATTGAGGTCAATATGACGTTCGCACGCTCGCAGCGCGGCCTTTCGCTCCTGGGTTGGATGGTGGTCCTGGCCATCGTCGCCTTCCTCGCCAGCACCGCCTTCAAGATCGTTCCCCACTACATGGACTACTACGCGCTGGAAAAGCTGATCACGTCCGTGGAGAACGAGAAGGGGCAGGGAATCTCCACTCCGGGTGATTTTGAAGCCTATGTACGCAAGGGGATGCAGATCAACAGCATCCGCGACATCGACCTGGAAAAGGCCTTGAGCGTGAAGGTTGAGAACAACGACTTCTACGCCACCCTGAAGTACGAGAAGCGCGAGCCGCTGATCGAGAACCTCGACCTGGTGGTCCATTTCGACAAAGAATTCCGTGTAAGAGTCCCGTGAGCGCATCCCTCAGCCGTCTCGAGCGCCAGCTCGGCCATACCTTCAATGACCAGGGTCTGATGACCCTGGCCCTCACCCACCGCAGCTACGCCGGGCGCAACAATGAACGCCTGGAGTTCCTGGGTGACGCGGTGCTCAACTTCGTCGCGGGCGAGGCCCTCTACGAGCGCTTTCCCCAGGCCCGCGAGGGGCAGCTCTCACGGCTGCGCGCGCGGTTGGTGAAGGGCGAGACCCTGGCCCTGCTGGCACGCGGTTTCGAGCTTGGCGAATACCTGCGCCTGGGTTCCGGCGAGCTGAAAAGTGGTGGTTTCCGCCGCGAATCGATCCTGGCGGATGCCTTGGAGGCGCTGATCGGTGCCATCTACCTGGACGCCGGCATGGACAAGGCCCGCGAACGGGTCCTGGCCTGGCTGCAGAACGAGCTGGAAAGCCTGACCCTGGTGGACACCAACAAGGACCCCAAGACCCGCCTGCAGGAATTCCTGCAGTCCCGGGCCTGCGAACTGCCCCGCTACGAAGTGGTGGATATCCAGGGTGAACCGCATTGCCGCACCTTTTTCGTTGAGTGCGACATCACCCTGCTGAACGACAAGACCCGTGGCCAAGGGGCCAGCCGGCGCATCGCCGAGCAGGTGGCTGCGGCCGCCGCCCTGGTGGCCCTGGGCGTGGAGAATGGCCATGACTGATCTCGAAACCTCCCGCTGCGGCTACGTGGCCATCGTCGGACGCCCCAACGTGGGCAAGTCCACCCTGCTCAACCACATCCTCGGGCAGAAGCTGGCGATCACCTCGCGCAAGCCCCAGACCACCCGCCACACCATGCTCGGCATCAAGACCGAAGGCGCGGTGCAGGCGGTCTACGTCGACACCCCCGGCCTGCACAAGAACAACGAGAAAGCGCTCAACCGCTACATGAACAAATCCGCCGCCGCCGCCCTCAAGGACGTCGACGTGGTGGTGTTCGTGGTGGACCGCACACGCTGGACCGATGAGGACCAGATGGTGCTCGAGCGCGTCCAGTACGTGCAGGGCCCGGTGATCATCGCCGTGAACAAGACCGATCGCCTGGAAGAGAAGTCCGAGCTGCTGCCGCACCTGACCTGGCTGCAGGAGCAACTGCCAAAGGCCGAGATCGTGCCGATCTCTGCCCAGCACGGCCACAACCTCGATGCCCTGGAACGCCTGGTGGCGGACAACCTGCCAGAAAACGAGCACTTCTTCCCGGAAGACCAGATCACCGACCGCAGCAGCCGCTTCCTCGCCGCCGAACTGGTGCGGGAGAAGATCATGCGTCAGCTGGGTGCCGAGCTGCCCTACCAGATCACCGTCGAGATCGAGGAGTTCAAGCACGATGGGCGCACGTTGCACATCCATGCGCTGATCCTCGTCGAGCGCGACGGGCAGAAGAAGATCATCATCGGCGACGGTGGCGAGCGCATCAAACGCATCGGCCAGGACGCGCGCAAGGACATGGAGGTCATGTTCGACTCCAAGGTCATGCTCAACCTCTGGGTCAAGGTTAAAGGCGGCTGGTCCGACGACGAACGGGCCCTGCGCTCCCTGGGCTACAACGACCTCTGACCCGCCATGCAGACGCCCGCGCAGGCGGTACCGGCCTTTGTCCTGCACAGCCGGGCCTACCGCGAAAGCAGTGCGCTGGTGGACCTGTTCACCCCGGATGGGCGCCTGCGCGCAGTGTTGCGCGGCGCCCGTGGCAAGGCCGGCACCCTGGCCCGGCCTTTCGTCCCCCTCGAAGTGGAACTGCGCGGCCGCAGCGAGCTGAAGAACATCGGCCGGCTCGAAGGCGCGGGCATCCCGCATTTCCTCACCGGAGAAGCCCTGTTCAGTGGGCTCTACCTCAATGAGCTGCTGGTGCGCCTGTTGCCGGCGGAAGCGCCTCACCCCGACCTGTTCCAGCATTACGCCGTGACCCTCCAGGCCCTTGCCGCCAACCGCCCGCTGGAGCCGCTGCTGCGCGCCTTCGAGTGGCGCCTGCTGGACGAGCTGGGCTACGGTTTCGCCCTGGACATCGACCTGCACGGCGCGCCTATCGCCGTCGACGGCATCTACCGGTTGTTGCCGGACGCCGGCCTGGAGCCGGTCGGCCACCTGCAGCCCGGCCTCTTCCAGGGCGCCGAGCTGCTGGCCCTGGCCGAGGCCGACTGGTCGGCACCGGGGGCTCTGGCCGCCGCCAAGCGCCTGATGCGCCAGGCCCTGGCCCCTCATCTCGGTGGCCGGCCGCTGGCCAGCCGCGAACTCTTCATGACGATCAAGGAACCTGCCCGTGACTGAAGCCAACCGTGTACTGCTCGGCGTGAACATCGACCACGTCGCCACCCTGCGCCAGGCCCGTGGGACCCGTTACCCCGATCCGGTCAAGGCCGCCCTGGACGCCGAGGAGGCTGGCGCCGACGGCATCACCGTGCACCTGCGCGAAGACCGCCGGCACATCCAGGAGCGCGATGTGCGTGTGCTCAAGGAGGTCCTGCAGACCCGCATGAACTTCGAGATGGGCGTCACCGAGCCGATGATGGCTTTCGCCGAAGAAATCCGCCCCGAGCACATCTGCCTGGTGCCGGAAACCCGCCAGGAGCTGACCACCGAAGGCGGCCTCGACGTGGCCGGCCAGGAGGCGCGCATCCAGGCCGCCGTCGAGCGCCTGACCAAGCTCGGCAGTGAGGTTTCGCTGTTCATCGACGCCGACCCGCTGCAGATCCAGGCCGCCCACCGCGTCGGCGCGCCGGCCATCGAGCTGCACACCGGCCGTTACGCCGATGCCCACACTCCGGAGGAAGCCGAGCAGGAGCTGCAGCGCATCCGTGAGGGCGTCGCCCTGGGCCTCAAGCTCGGCCTGGTGGTCAATGCCGGTCATGGTCTGCACTACCACAACGTCGAGCCGGTGGCGGCGATCCCCGGCATCAACGAGCTGAACATCGGCCACGCCCTGGTGGCCCACGCGCTGTTCGTCGGCTTCAAGCAGGCGGTGGTGGAGATGAAGCAGCTGATCCAGGGGGCGCAGGCGTCACGCGCCTGACGCAGGCCAGGGTCACCACCCGCTGACCCCTGATGAAACGCCGGCCTACCCGTGGCGCACGGATAGGCCGGTTCGTTTGTGGCGGGCGTTCCCGGGCTGAAGCCGGGTTGCGGTTCAGGGCTTGCGGGCGACGATCACCGCGCGAGCGGGGGCGGGGAGGCCTTCGACGGTGCGGCTGTGGTCGGCCGGGTCGAGGAACTCGGGCAGCGACTGGAAGCGCATCCATTCCGTGCTGCGCTGTTCCTCCACGCGGGTGACGCTCACGTCCACGCAACGCACATCAACGTAGCCAGCGCGGCGCAGCCACAGCTCCAGCGCCGGCACCGACGGCAGGAACCACACGTTGCGCATCTGCGCGTAGCGGTCCTCGGGCACCAGCACCTGCTGGGCATCGCCTTCCACCACCAGGGTTTCCAGCACCAGTTCGCCGCCGCGCACCAGGCAGTCCTTCAGGTCGTACAGGTGATCGATGGGCGAGCGCCGGTGGTACAGCACGCCCATGGAGAACACCGTGTCGAAGCCTTCCAGCTTCGCCGGCAGCTCCTCCAGGGCCAGGGGCAGGTGCCAGGCGGGGAGGTCGGGCAGGAAGCGCTTCATGGCGAGGAACTGGCAGAAGAACAGCCAGTTCGGGTCCACGCCCACCACGCAGTCGGCGCCGGCGCCGAGCATGCGCCACTGGTAGTAGCCGTTGCCGCAGCCCACATCCAGCACCCGCTTGCCGACGAGGTCCAGGTGGGGCGAGACGCGCGCCCATTTCCAGTCCGAGCGCCACTCGGTGTCGACATGCACGCCAAACAGCTCGAACGGCCCCTTGCGCCAGGGAATCAGCCCTTGCAAGGCAGTTTTCAGTTGGGCCCGGGTGGCCTCGTCGCAGGGGCCGTCCAGCAGGAAGCGCTGGGCCAGTTCCACCTGCTGCGGTTGCAGCGCGGGGAGGGCGTTGACGGCAGCCCCCCAGCGCTCCAGGTCGCCGTGGCCGACGGCCAGCTTGGCGTCCAGTTGCGCCGGCAGGTCGGCGGCCCAGTCCTGCAGGCGGGTGCCGGCCAGTTGCTGTTGCAGGCTGTCGAGGTCGAGGGTGCGGATCATGGCAGGGCGATCAACGAGGCGAAGTTGAGGCACTGGAACCAGGGCACCACCTTGGAGAAGCCGGCGGCGAGCAGGCGTTCGCGGTGTTCTTCGAAGCTGTCCGGGTGCATGACGTTCTCCAGGGCACTGCGCTTCTGGGCGATTTCCAGTTCGCTGTAGCCGTTGGCGCGTTTGAAGGCGACGTGCAGGTCGGTGAGCAGCGTGTGGGCCTCGGCGTCCTCGAAACGCAGCTTCTCCGAGAGGATCAGCGCCCCGCCCGGCAACAGGGCCTGGTGGATGCGCCCCAGCAGCTCCTGGCGGCGCTCGCGGGGGACGAATTGCAGGGTGAAGTTCAGCGCCACCAGGCTGGTGGGCTGGAACTCCAGGGCGAGGATGTCCGCCTCCAGCACGTCCACCGGCAGCAGCTCCTGGAACATCGCGTCCTGGGCGTGCAGGTACTCGCGGCAGCGCGCCACCATGGCGCTGGAGTTGTCCACCGCGATCACCCGGCAGCCTTCGGTCTTCACGTGGCGGCGCAGGGCCTGGGTCACGGCGCCGAGGGAGCTGCCCAGGTCGTAGAGCGGGGTGTTGGGCTGGGCGAACTGCGCGGCCAGCACACCGATGTTCTCGACAATGGTGGGGTAGCCCGGCACCGAGCGCTTGATCATGTCCGGGAAGACCCGGACCACGTCCTCGTTGAAGGCGAAGTCGGCCACCTGGGCCTGGGGCGTGGCGTAGATGCGGTCGGGTTGTTGCTTCACGGGCCGGTACCAGCAGTTGGAAAGGGCGGCATTCTAGCCAAGACTGCCCGCCGTCCCAAATGCCGCTACGTCGGGTTGGAGGCTGTGCCTGCTTTCAAGCGCGCCGAGGCGGTAATGCCCCACTGGCCGAGCCAGTAGCTGAGGATGATGGCGTAGCCGTCACCGGGGAAGCTGCCGACGAAGCGTGCGATGCCCAGCAGGCTGTCCGAGACCACGAAGCACAGCGCCCCGGCCACGGCAGCCAGCACCGACCCGCGTGCTATCCCGGTCTCGCCGATACGGGCCAGGGCGCGCCAGAGCATGCTGCTGATGGTCAGGGCGTAGAGCGCCACGGGCAGCGCCAGGGGCCCCAGGCCGCCGCTGCCGAGCAGGGCGAACATGGCGCCGCCATAGACCACGCAGGCCGCGAGGGCGAGGGGCGCCAAGCGGCGGCTGTCGCTCAGGTAGGCAGCGATGTAGCACAGGTGGCCCAGCAGGAACGCCGCCAGGCCGGGGACGAACAGGTCGCCGGGCCATTGCAGCAACACATCCCCCAGCAGGCACAGCGCCAGGCCGAGGGCGACGCGGTTGCGGTAGGTACCGGCCGGTGCGCCGCGCAGCCAGAGCATCAGGGCGATGATCGGCAGCGGCTTGCTGGCGAAGCACAGCCAGGGCAGGTCGAGTGCACGGCCGATGAGGAAGGCGCAGGCGCCGGTCAGGCCGATCAGCAAGGCAGGCATGGGGCCGCTCCATCGAAGGGAGGGCGCACTTTGCTTCAGCATTCGGCTGGGCCGCCAGGCGTCGCGCGCCAGGGCGGCTCGCCAATTGCGCCGTCACTCCACGTGGACGGAGCAGTCGAAGGTCTGTTCGGGGGCGACGTCGGTTTCCCAGGGGCGCTGGTAGACCAGCAGCAGGCGACCGTCGCCCGGCTGGGCGGCGCTGAAGCGCCAGGTGGATTCCCCGGCGCCGCCGACCAGGCCGGCGTCCTCTGGGGCGTTGTAGACCTCCGGGCCGAGGCTGCGCAGCACGCCGGGCGCGGCGTCCTTCACCACCCAGCGGAAGCCGGTGGTGGGGTTGCTCGGCAGGGTGAGCACCAGGGCCTGGCCCTTGTCCAGCTTCAGGGGGCAGCGGTCCTGTTTCTGCACCAGCAGGGTGGTCGACTCGTGGGCGCAGCCGGCCAGCAGGGCGAGGGCACCGGGCAGCAGCAGGCGGGGGAGGGGATTCAGGCGCATGGACGGCTCCATCGTTCAAGGGCCGGTGCAGCATATCCGCTGCTCCGGCCCCTGGGTAGGCACCGCAGGTTCAGCCGAAGAGTACCTTGGCGACATCCGAGAAGCGCTTGGCGAAGTGCACCGTCATGCCCTCGCGCAGGTAGTCCGGCAGCTCCTCGTAAGCGCCCCGGTTGGCCTCGGGGAGGATCAGCTCATGGAGCTTCTGCCGCCGCGCGGCGATGACCTTCTCGCGCACCCCACCGATCGGCAGCACCTGGCCGGTGAGGGTCAGCTCGCCGGTCATGGCCACGCCTTTCTTCGGCGCCTGGTCGCGGGCCAGGGACAGCAGGGCGCTGGCCATGGTGATGCCGGCGCTGGGGCCGTCCTTGGGCGTGGCGCCTTCCGGTACGTGAAGATGCACGAAGGCCTGGTCGAAGAAGGTCGGGTCGCCGCCGAACTGCTTGAGGTGCGAACTCACGTAGCTGTAGGCGATCTCGGCCGACTCCTTCATCACGTCACCCAACTGGCCGGTGAGCTTGAAGCCCCGGTTGAGGGTGTGGATGCGGGTGGCTTCGATGGGCAGGGTGGCGCCACCCATGCTGGTCCAGGCCAGCCCGGTGATCACGCCCTTGCCCACCAGCACCTGCTCCTTGCGGAAAGGCGGTGTGCCCAGCAGCGGCTCCAGGTCCTTGTTGCCGACGCGGATCTTCGCCTCGGGCTCCTCCAGCAGGCGCACCACCGACTTGCGGATGATCTTGCCCAGCTGCTTCTCCAACTGGCGGACGCCGGATTCCCGCGCATACCCCTCGATCACCGCAGTGAGCGCGGCGTCGGTGATGGCCAGGCGCTGCTTCGGCACCCCGGTGCGCTCCAGCAGGCGCGGCCACAGGTGACGCTTGGCGATGGCGTGCTTTTCCTCGGTGATGTAGCCGGACAGGCGGATCACCTCCATGCGGTCCAGCAGCGGGCCGGGGATCGAATCCAGCGTGTTGGCGGTGCACACGAACAGCACCTTGGACAGGTCCAGGCGCAGGTCCAGGTAGTGGTCGAGGAACTCGACGTTCTGCTCCGGGTCGAGGGTCTCCAGCAGGGCCGAGGCGGGGTCGCCCTGGTAGCTGGCGCCGAGCTTGTCGATCTCGTCGAGCATGATCACCGGGTTCATCACCTCGACTTCCTTCAGCGCCTGCACTAGCTTGCCGGGCAGGGCGCCGATGTAGGTGCGGCGGTGGCCCTTGATCTCGGCCTCGTCACGCATGCCGCCGACGCTGAAGCGGTAGAAGGGACGCCCCAGGGACTCGGCGATGGACTTACCGATGCTGGTCTTGCCGACGCCGGGCGGGCCCACCAGCAACACGATGGAGCCGGCGATCTCGCCCTTGAAGGCGCCCACCGCGAGGAATTCGAGGATGCGGTTCTTGATGTCGTCGAGGCCCGCGTGGTGGCGGTCCAGCACCTGGCGCGCGTGCTTGAGGTCCAGTCGGTCCCTGCCGTAGACGCCCCAGGGCAGGGCCGTGGCCCAGTCCAGGTAGTTGCGGGTCACCGCGTACTCGGGGGAGCCGGTCTCCAGGATCGACAGCTTGTTCAGCTCCTCGTTGATGCGCTTCTTCGCCTGCTCCGGCAGGGTCTTGCCCTCCAGGCGCTGGCGGAACTGCTCGCTGTCGGCGCTGCGGTCATCCTTGGTGATGCCCAGCTCCTGCTGGATCAGCTTCAACTGCTCCTTGAGGAAGAACTCCCGCTGGTGCTTGCCTATCTTGCGGTTCACCTCTGCCGACAGCTCGCTCTGCAAGCGCGCCACCTCGACTTCCTTGCGCAGCATTGGCAGCACCTTCTCCATGCGCTTGAGCACGGGGATGGTGTCCAGCACTTCCTGCAGGTCGTTGGCCGGTGCGGTGGTGAGGGCGGCGGCGAAGTCGGTGAGCGGCGACGGGTCGTTGGGGCTGAAGCGGTTCAGGTAGTTCTTCAGCTCCTCGCTGTACAGCGGGTTGAGCGGCAGCAGCTCCTTGATGGCGTTGATCAACGCCATGCCGTAAGCCTTCACCTCGTCGCGCGGGTCGGATTGCGGGCGCGGGTAATCCACCTCCACCAGGTAGGGCGGGCGGTGGCGCTTGAGCCAGCCACGGATGCGCACCCGCGACAGGCCCTGGGCCACGAACTGCAGCTTGCCGCCCTCATGGGTGGCGTGGTGAACCCGCACCAGGGTGCCGTGCTCGGGCAGGGTGCTGGGGTCGAAATGGCGCGGGTCACCCGGCGGGCTGTCGACGAAGAACAGCGCCAGGCTGTGGTGGTTGGTCTTGGCCACCAGCTCCAGGGTTTCTGCCCAGGGCTCCTCCTCGACGATCACCGGCAGCACCTGCGCCGGGAAGAACGGGCGGTTGTGGATGGGGATGACGTACACGGTGTCCGGCAGCGTCTGGCCGGGCAGCGCCAGGCCCGTACCGGTGGCACTGGTGTCATCGACGAGAGTGGCGTGGATCTCCTGATCGCTCATTGGGCACCTGATGGAAACGAATGGGCTTGGGGTGGGGCGTGCAGGCTAGATGGGGCGGCTCCGGGGGCTTTTCAACCACTGTGGGCGCCCGGTGGTGCTGGGCAGGCGAGCATCGCTTGTTTAAAATGCGCAAATTTTGAGCAAGTCCCGCCATGCTCGTCGCCCGCCTGCAACGCCTGGATGAACAGGCCCATGCCCATGCCCACGACCACCATCAACTGGTGATGTCCCTGTCTGGCCGCGCCGCTTTTGAAGTCGGCGGTCGCGGTGGCGAGGTGTGCCGCATGCGCGCCTGCGTGGTGCCGGGCACCACCGAGCACGTCTTTGCCGGCTGCGGTGACAACCGCATGCTGATCCTCGACCTGAACGCGCCGGAGGCTGCCAGCGAGGACCGTGAGCTGCTCCAGCGCCTGTTCGACATTCCTCGCTTCCCCGACCTCGACGCCGACTTCCAGCACCTGTTGAGCTACGCCGGCGCCGAGCTGCAGCGCTACGGCGACGACCCGCTGCTGGCCCGCGCCCTGGGCGGTGTCCTGCTGCGAGCGCTGTACCTGCGGCTGTTCGGCGAACACGGGCGGCGCAGCAACCAGGGCCTTGACCTGGAGCCGCTGGATGCCTACATCGCCGACAACCTGGCCCGGCGCATCAGCGTGGCCGAGCTGGCCCAGGTGGCCTGCCTCAGTCCCAGTCATTTCCACGCCCTGTTCAAGGACTGCGTCGGCCTGACACCCCACCAGTACCTGCTGCGCGCTCGCCTCGACCGTGCCTCCCGCCTGCTGCGCGAAAGCGACCTCGCCCTGGTGCGCATCGCCGAGGAATGCGGCTTCTCCAGCCAGAGCGCGCTGACCACCGCCATGCGCCGCCACCTGGGGCTGACGCCGAAGCGACTGCGCGACCACGCCTGACGGGGCCGTAAGGCCCGTTCTAAAGCCTTTGTCAGTAATTTGCCGGCCAATGCGATTCGCTCTTAATTGTTACGTTATAACACTATATAGTCGCAGTCCGGCGCGGCTTGCCCGTGCTCACGTCCAACTGCCTTACAGGCGCGCAAGGTTGCGCGCTGACGACTATTCGAGGACCTGCGATGAAACCTATCCACTCACCACTCGCCCTGGCGATTGCCCTGTTTTCCGGCTCGATGGCCCTTGCGGCCGAGTCTGAGCAGCCGCTGGAACTGGACCCCAGCGTGGTGCGCGCCAGCGCCCTGTCCACCGCAACCCGTGACATGACGACCCCCGCCGAGGTGCTGGAAGGCGACGCCCTGCGCCTGCGCCGCGAGGCGACCCTCGGCGAGACGCTCGACGGTCTGCCCGGGGTGCATGCCAGCAGCTTCGGCCCCGGCGCCAGCCGTCCGGTGATCCGCGGGCTGGACGGCGCACGGGTGCGGGTTCTGAGCGACGGCGTGGACACGCTGGATGCGTCCACCGTCAGCCCGGACCACGCCGTTGCGATCGAGCCGCTGCTGGTGGAGCGCGTCGAAGTGCTGAAGGGCCCTGCCACCCTGTTGTATGGCGGCGGTGCCATCGGTGGGGTGGTGAACGTGATCGACAAGAAGATTCCCGTCGCGCTCCCCGAGAAGGGCTACGAAGGCGAGCTGGAGCTGCGCGGTAACACCGTGGCCGACGAGGGCCTGGGGGCCGGCGGCCTGACCATTGGCACCGGACCGTTCGCCTGGCGCATCGAGGGGCTCAAGCGCCAAGCCAATGCCTACGACATCCCCGGCGCGGCCGGCGACCCGCGATCCTCGAAGCAGACCGGGGCCTACAACGACACCGACAGCGCCACCCTCGGGGGCAGTTGGATCGGGGATCGCGGCTATCTGGGCCTGGCCTACACCGAGCAGAACAATCGCTACGGCCTGCTCGCCCACGAACATGCCCACTGCCACACCCATGGCCCGCGCGACTGGCATTGCGGCTCCCATGGACACGGCCATGCTCATGATGACCACGAGGAGGGCGGGCTGCCCTACATCGACATGAAGCAGAAGCGCTGGGACGTGCGCGGTGAGTACAGCGACCCGTTGCCGGGCTTCGAGCTGGCCCGTGTGCGAGGGGGCTACAGCGACTACCAGCACGAGGAGATAGAAGGCGGGGTAGCCGCGACCACCTTCAAGAACAAGGCCTACGACTCCCGCCTGGAGCTGACCCACGCACCGCTGTTCGGCTGGCGTGGCGTGCTGGGCGGGCAAAGCTCGCGCCGGGATTTCCAGGCCCTGGGCGAAGAGGCCTATGTGCCGCCGAGCCTGACCCGCAACCACGGCCTGTTCCTGCTGGAGGAGTACACCCTGGATGACTGGCGTTATGAACTGGGCCTGCGCCACGAGTGGCAGGACATCTCCGCCCGTGGGGAGCGTAGCCGCCAGCACCGTGGCACTTCCGTATCCGCCGGGGCGGTCTGGACCTTCGCGCCGGAATACTCCCTCGGTTTCTCCCTGTCCCGCTCCCAGCGCCTGCCTACGGCCGAAGAGCTTTACGCCAACGGCCCCCACGCCGCGACCCGTACCGTCGAACTGGGGGACCCGAACCTGAGCGAGGAGACCTCGCGGAACGTCGAACTGACCCTGCGCAAGTTCGCCGGCCGCACCCATTTCAGCCTCAGCGTCTACCGCAACCAGATCAATGACTTCATCTACGCGGCGGACACCGGGCGCGACATCGGCGGCGAAATGCGCGAGATCCAGTACCGCCAGCAGGATGCCGTGCTGACCGGCGCCGAGGGCGAGCTGGGCTATCGCTTCAGCGATGACACCGACGTCACGCTCTTCGGCGACCGCGTGCGTGGCCGCCTGCGCAGCGGTGGCGGCGACCTGCCGCGCATCCCGGCCGATCGCCTGGGCATCCGCCTCGACCAGCGCCTGGCACCGGCCCTCGCCGGGCAGTTGGAGTTCTACCGCGTGCAGCGCCAGGACCAGCTCGCCGACTACGAGACCCGTACCGGCGGCTACAACATGCTCGGTGCCGCCCTGACCTACACCGGGAAGCTGGAGATGGCCGACTACGAGCTCTACCTCAAAGGGAGCAACCTGCTGGATGCCGAAGGGCGCAACCACAGCTCCTTCATCAAGGACGAGGTGCTACTCCCTGGGCGCAACCTGACTATGGGCGTGCGCCTGGCTTTCTGAGCCAAAGTGCCGGCTACTCTGACGAGTAGCCGGTTGCACCTTTTGGCAGAAAGTTCCCCCTATCGGACTATCCCGAAACTAAATCAGAGGATTTTGTAAGAAAATCGGGGTGCCACCTCTCTACATTCCACCCTTCCGAATTTTCAGCCCGCCCCTGTTGACGGATTGGGCTGTACTGAAGCCAACGCGATGGTCATGGAAGACAACGGGTAACGCGCCCGGGAATCACGCCTTTCCGCGTACAGGCGCTGTCCCCGACCGGGCCCCATGCCTTGATGATGTGGCCGCCTGGCCCCGCAGCGGTTAATACACGCACTGTCCTGGGCGGACCGTGCGTTCAGCCAAGAGGCCATGTACTTCTGAGAATGTTCGCGAGGGCCGCTCCCCATGAGCAGGGCCTTCGACGACGGGTGGGGCCGGATCGCCTCGCTTGAGGTTCGATCGGACGTGAATCGGCTACTGGCCGACAGGGTCGAGAAGCCAAGCGGTCATCGCCACGTGCGGTCGCCAAACAATCACCACGGGAGCAGACCACCCTCAGCTCCCGAATAACAACAAACGAGCAGGGGAGACCCCATGACACTCAGCAACCCGATGCTGATCACGTTCGTGATCTATATCGCCGCCATGGTACTGATCGGCCTGGCCGCCTACCGTTCCACCAACAACCTGTCCGACTACATCCTTGGGGGCCGCAGCCTCGGCAGCTTCGTCACCGCGCTGTCCGCTGGTGCTTCCGACATGAGCGGCTGGCTGCTGATGGGCCTGCCCGGCGCCATCTACCTCTCCGGCCTGTCCGAGGCCTGGATCGCCATCGGCCTGATCGTCGGTGCCTACCTCAACTGGCTGCTGGTAGCCGGTCGCCTGCGCGTACAGACCGAGCACAACGGCAACGCCCTGACCCTGCCGGACTTCTTCACCAACCGCTTCGAAGACAACAGCCGCATCCTGAGGATTTTCTCCGCGGTGGTGATCCTGGTGTTCTTCACCATTTACTGCGCCTCCGGCATCGTCGCCGGTGCCCGCCTGTTCGAAAGCACCTTCGGCCTGTCCTACGCGACTGCCCTTTGGGCCGGCGCGGCCGCCACCATCGCCTACACCTTCATCGGTGGTTTCCTGGCAGTGAGCTGGACCGATACCGTGCAGGCGACCCTGATGATCTTCGCCCTGATCCTCACCCCGGTCGTGGTGGTGATGATCAACGGCGGCATCGAGCCGACCTTCGTGGCCATCGAGCTGCAGGATGCCGCCCACTTCGACATGCTCAAGGGCGCCACCTTCATCGGCGTGATCTCGCTGATGGCCTGGGGCCTGGGCTACTTCGGCCAGCCGCATATCCTGGCGCGCTTCATGGCCGCTGACTCGGTCAAGTCCATCCCCAATGCACGTCGCATCTCCATGACCTGGATGATTGCCTGCCTGGGCGGCGCGGTTGCCGTCGGCTTCTTCGGTATCGCCTACTTCTCCACGCACCCGGACGTGGCCGGCCCGGTCACCGCCAACCCCGAGCGCGTGTTCATCGAACTGGCCAAGCTGCTGTTCAACCCCTGGGTGGCCGGCGTGCTGCTGTCCGCCATCCTGGCGGCCGTGATGTCCACCCTGAGCTGCCAGTTGCTGGTGTGCTCCAGCGCCCTGACCGAAGACTTCTACAAGGCCTTCTTCCGCAAGAACGCCAGCCAGAACGAACTGGTCTGGGTCGGCCGCGCCATGGTGCTGCTGGTGGCCGTGATCGCCATCACCATCGCCTCCAACCCCGAGAGCAAGGTGCTGGGCCTGGTGTCCTACGCCTGGGCCGGCTTCGGTGCCGCCTTCGGCCCGGTGGTGATCCTCTCCCTGGTGTGGAAGGGCATGACCCGCAACGGTGCCCTGGCGGGCATGGTGCTGGGTGCCGTCACCGTGATCCTGTGGAAGAACCTCCTCGGCTGGACCGGCCTGTACGAAATCATCCCGGGCTTCATCCTCGCCACCCTCGGCATCCTGGTCTTCAGCCGCATCGGCGCTGCGCCGACGGACTCGATGATCAAGCGCTTCGACGCTGCCGAGAAGGAATACCAGGACGCCAGCGCCTGACCGGCGTCCTCCAGCGGGGCGCAGACTCCGCCTGACGATTGCGATAGCGCCTCAACGGCCCACGTCTTCCAAGACCTGGGCCGTTTTTTTATGACCGGCGGTTTGAGCGTGGCGGACGTGTTCAGTGCTCAGGGCGTCCGGTGTTGCACTCCTTCTCCTCGACGAAGGCCCTCATCCAGTCGGCCAGACGCCCGGGGCGGGCCAGCAGTTGCCAGTGGCCGGCGTCCACTTCGCGCCGCAGCAGGTCCGGGGCCCAGCGTTCCAGGCCGTCGAACAGTTGAGGCCGCACGTAGCGGTCACGGGTCTGCACCACCACTTGCACCGGCACCCGGGTGGGGCGTTGGCGAGCGGCGAACAGGCGCGGCATGAAGTTGGCGCGGTAGAGCTTCACCCCGTGCTGGCCGTCGGCCAATTGGTGTGGGTTGCGCTCCGGCTCGCGGATGCGCTCCATCTGCCGCATCAGGGTCGGCCAGGCTCTCGCCAACCCCAGCCGCCAGCACAGCTCCGGCAGCCAGGGCGTCTGGAAGAAGGCGATGTACCAGGAGCTGACCAGTTGCCCGAGCGCCTGCAGCCAGCCGCGTGGGGCGAGGCGTCCGAAGCGGGCGCGCATCCAGTGGCCGACGTGGTCCAGGCAGGGCCCGGAGAGGCTGGTGTAGGAGGCCAGCAGCGGCTCGAAACGCGGGTCGGTCACCGCCTCCCAGCTCTGGATCGAGCCCCAATCGTGAGCCACCAGGTGCACCGGGCGGTCCGGGCTGTGGGTGCGGATCACCGCTTCGAGGTCGTTGGCCAGGTGTACCAGGCGGTAGTCCCGCACCCGCCGGGGGGCTTCGGAGTCGCCGGCGCCGCGCACGTCGTAGGCGATGATCCGGTAGTCGGCGGCCAGCTCGCGCACCAGGGGCAGCCAGACCCGGTGGTTGTCGGGGTAGCCATGCACCAGCAACAGCACGGGGCCCTTGGCGTTGCCCCATTGGTAGGTGGCCAGGCGCACGCCATCGCCCTGGATGAGGGTGCGTTGGGGTTCGAGGTTGAGCGGTGCGTTCATGGACGTGCTCCCGGGCGTGAGGTGAGCCTGGGGCACGAATCGTGACATCAGGCGATGTCACGGATTGTCAGTGAGACGCCAGCGCCTGGCCAGTTGCCGTGCCCGCAGCGTTACCCCGTTACCCCTGGCCGGAAGCCCTTGCCCTGCCTGGCTTTGCGGGTTTCTGCGGGGTTTGGGACGGGAAGGGGAGGCAGCAAGTCCAGCCATAGGATAGGGCGGGGCGGGCGTGTTGTTGGCGGTCCGGGGGCAGGGCTATGATCCGCCTCCATGAAGACACCCCAACCCTTCCTGTCCCGCCTGCTGGCCCGTGCGCCGGCCGAGGGGGATGCCCTGCCCGAGGCGGTGGAATACACCGTCGATGAACTGGCCCGCGAGGCCGGCACCACCGTGCGCAACCTGCGGGCCTACCAGGACCGCGGCCTGCTGCCGCCGCCGGAGCGTCGCGGGCGGGTGGGTATCTACAACGGCGGGCACCTGTCGCGGCTGCTGCTGATCGGTCAGTTGCTGGAGCGCGGCTACAGCATCGCCAGCATCCGCGAGCTGCTGGAGGCCTGGGAGCAGGGGCGCGACCTGGCCCATGTGCTGGGCCTGGACGCTGCCATCGCCGGGGCCTGGGGCCAGCCGGAGCCGACCCGCCTGGGCTTCGACGAGCTGATCGAGTTGTTCGGCGAGGCGCTGACCGACGACACCCTGGACCGCGCCCGCGAGCTGGGGCTAGTGGAGTTCGCCGGGGATCACCTGCGGGTGCTGAATCCGCGCATCTTCAACGCCGGGGTGCAACTGCATCGGTCCGGCATCCCGCTGGCGGTGCTGCTGGAGCAGTTCGCGCTGATCCGCCAGCAGGTGGCACCGGTGGCCGATGGCATCGTCGGCATGATCGTCGCCCACCTGGTCAACCCGCTGCTCAGCAGCAGCCTGCCCCACGTTTCCGAGCTGGAGGCGCTGAACCGGCAACTGCTGGCCCTGCGGCCGCTGGTGGAGGAGGTGGTGGACAGCGAGCTGGCGCGGGGGCTGCAGGCGTCGGCCAACCAGGAGCTGGGTGGCCGTGTCGGTGAGCTGCTGAAGGGTTTCCTCAAGGTTTAGCCCTCCGCCTGAGCGAGGGGCTGGTTGGGTGCCGCCGCTCAGCGCAGCGTCACATGGCGGCTGATCAGCGCCCGCAGCGCGGCGGGCTTCACCGGCTTGGCGAGGTAGTCGAGCCCGGCGGCGTGGACTTCGGCCACCAGTTCGGCACGGGCGTCGGCGCTGATCACCACGCCGGGCACCGGGCCGCCCATGCGGGTGCGCAGCCAGCCCATCAGCTCGGTGCCGGTCTCGCCCTCGTCGAGGTGGTAGTCCACCAGTACCAGTTCCGGGCGCACGGCCTCTTCCAGCAACTGCTCGCACTCCAGGCGGTTGCGCGCGGTCCAGACGCGGCACCCCCAGCGTGACAGCAGGCTGTCCATGCCGGTGAGGATGCTGTCCTCATTGTCGATGCACAGCACCTGGGTGCCGTTGAGGGCCTGGCCGGCACCTTCCTGCGGCTGGCGTGCCGGGGCCGGGCGGGCCTGGCGCGCCACGGGCACTGTGACGCTGAAGACGCTGCCCTTGCCGGGCCAGGAGCGCACTTCCAACCGGTGGCCGAGCACGCGGCAGAGGCCGTCTGCAATCGCCAGGCCCAGGCCCAGGCCCTTTTCGGCGCGGGTCTGGTGGCTGTCGAGGCGCTTGAACTCCTCGAAGATGACCTTGCGCTTGTCCTCGGGGATGCCGGGGCCGCGGTCCCAGACTTCCAGGCGCAGGGAGTCGCCTTCGCGGCGCGCGCCCAGCAGCACGTGGCCCTTGGCGTAGCGGAAGGCGTTGGTGAGAAAGTTCTGCAGCACCCGGCGCAGCAGCTTGGCGTCGCTCTCGATGTTCAGCCGGCTGCCACACAGGCGGAACTGCACGCCCTGCTCCTGGGCCAGGGCCCTGAACTCGGCCCCCAGGGTGTCGAACAGGCTGGCCAGGGGGAAGGTGGTGCGGTCGGGGGTGATGCGGCCGCTTTCCAGCCGCGAGATGTCCAGCAGATCGGTGATCAGGTCTTCGGCCGAACGCAGCGAGCTGTCGAGGTGCCCCACCAGTTCGCGGGCCTCGGGCGGCAGCGCTTCCAACTGGTGGGCGAGGGCAGCGGAGAACAGCCGCGCGGCGTTCAGCGGCTGCATCAGGTCGTGGCTGACGGCGGCGAGGAAGCGCGTCTTCGACTGGTTGGCGGCCTCGGCCGTGCCCTTGGCCTCGATCAGCGCCTGGTTCAGTTGGGACAGCTCCTGGGTGCGTTCGACGACGCGCTGCTCCAGACTTTCGTTGGATTCCTTGAGGGCGTGCTCGGCCTCGCGGAAGGCGGTGATGTCGGTGAAGCTCATGACGAAGCCGCCGCCGGGCATGGGGTTGCCGATCAGCTCGATGACCCGGCCGTTGGGGAACAGTCGCTCGGAGGTGTGGGCGTTGCCCTGGCGCATCCAGTACAGCCGGCGGGAGACATGGGCTTCGGCATCACCGGGGCCGCACAGCCCGCGCTCGGCGTTGTAGCGGATGATGTCGGCGATGGGCCGGCCGACGCTGATCAGCCCTTCCGGGTAGTCGAACAGTTCCAGGTAGCGGCGGTTCCAGGCCACCAGGCGCAGTGACTGGTCCACCACGCTGATGCCCTGGGTGATGTTCTCGATGGCGCCCTGCAGCAGGGCGCGATTGAACTGCAGCACTTCGGAGGCTTCGTCGACGATGCGCACAACGTCCTCCACCTGCATCTCGCGGCCTTCGATGGCAGCCTTCACCACCGCGCGGGCCGAGGAGGCGCCGAGCACACCGGCCAGCAGCCGCTCAGTGTGGGTGATCCAGTCCTGGTTGGCGTTCTGCGTGGGGTTGAAGCTGGTGCCCTGGCGGTAGGCGAAGCGGGCGAAGCTCTGCCGTGCGCGTTCCTCGCCGACGAAGCGGGCAGCGAGCATCAGCAGGTCTTCCACCTGCACCGCCAGCAGCGAGCGACCACTGGGGCGTGCCGAGACTACCTGGCCGATGAAGCGGCTGGCCTGCCAGTGTTCGGACACGCGGGTGCGGGAGAACACCGAGACCCAGGCGAACAGCAGCCAGTTGCCGGCGAGGGAGATGACCACGCCCTGGGTTTGCGGGTCGATAGGCAGCTTGAGCGGGTTGGCCATCAGCCAGGCCAGGCCGGGGAAGGCCTCCAGCGGCCAACCGAGGCCGCGTGCCACCAGTGGCAGCACCAGGGTGTAGGCCCAGAGTGCCGAGCCGGCGGCCAGCCCGGCGAATACGCCCCGGCGGTTGGCCTGCTTCCAGTAGAGGGCGCCGGCCATGGCCGGGCCGAGCTGGGCGATGGCGGCGAAGGCGATCTGGCCGATGGTGGCCAGGCTCGCGGTGGAGCCCAGCAGGCGGTAGCTGACGTAGCCCAGCAGGATGATCACCACGATGCTGATGCGGCGCACCGAGAGCATCCAGTGGCGGAACACTTCGAATGGGCGTTCGGCGTTCTGCCGGCGCAGCAGCCAGGGCAGCAGCATGTCGTTGGAGACCATGGTCGAGAGGGCCACGGCTTCGACGATCACCATGCCGGTGGCCGCCGACGCGCCGCCGATGAAGGCCAGCAGGGCCAGGGCCGGGTGGGCTTCGGCCAGGGGCAGGCTGATGACGAAGGAGTCCGGCATCACGCCGGCAGGCAGCAGCATCATGCCGGCCAGGGCGATGGGCACGACGAACAGCGCGGCCAGGGCGAGGTACACCGGGAACACCCAGCGGGCGGTGCGCAGGTCGCGGGCGTCGATGTTCTCCACCACCGCTACGTGGAACTGCCGGGGCAGGCATACGAAGGCGGTCATGGCCACGGCGGTCTGCACGATGAGCGTCGGCCACTCCACCGGGTGGTTCCAGAAGCTTTCCAGTTGCGGGGCGAGCAGGGCGCGGCGGGTGAGGTCGTCGAAGCCGTCGAAGAGCACGAAGCTGACGTAGGTGCCCACCGCGAGGAACGCCAGCAGCTTGACCAGCGATTCGAAGGAAATCGCCATCACCATGCCTCGGTGGTGCTCGGTGGCATCCAGGTTGCGGGTGCCGAAGAGGATGGTGAATAACGCCAGCACCAGGGACACGATCAGTGCCGTGTCCTGGGCACGGGTACCGGTGGAGTCCGCGCCGGAGCCCACCAGCAGGTTGACGCCGAGGACGATGCCTTTGAGCTGCAGGGCGATGTAGGGCAGCACGCTGACCAGGCAGATCAGCGCCACCACCACCGCCAGCGCCTGGGACTTGCCGTAGCGGGCAGCGATGAAGTCGGCGATGGAGGTGATGTTCTCCTGCTTGCTGATCAGCACCATCTTCTGCAGCACCCAGGGGGCGAACACCATCAGCAGGATGGGCCCCAGGTAGATTGGCAGAAAGGCCCAGAGCTGCCCGGCGGCCTGGCCGACGGCGCCGAAGAAGGTCCAGCTGGTGCAGTACACCGCCAGCGACAGGCTGAACATCAGGGCACGCGCCCGGGGCGGCATCGGGGCGCTGCGGCGATCGCCGTAGAAGGCGATGCTGAACAGCACCGCCATGTAGAGGAGGGCGACCGCGGCGATCAGCCCGCTGGACAACGACATGCAGACTCCGGAGGAAAGGGGGCGGGCAGGGCCCGGGCACAGGCTGCAGTTTCGCACCAAAGGTCATTTCCGTCAGGCGGCTGCTACCAAGGTCGCAGGCGGACTTGAGCGCCTCTTGCCGGGCTGTTAGCTTGGCTTGCCGCGCCGGGCCTGGAGCCCGCCGCAGCCCTGCCAGGCAACCGCGTCCGGTTGTCGCGTAGAACGGGCAGGGGTTATTCGCCTGAGGAGGGCGCAGATGTTCAATCCGCAACCGGTCACCCTGCAGCGTGGCGCATTGCGCCTGGAGCCACTGGGGGAGGCCGATGTCAGCGAGTTGGCGGCCCTGGCCGAAGCCAATCGCAACGAACTGGTCTACATGAGCGGCCCGCTGCGGCCGGACTGGTATCGCCAGGCCATCGCCCAGCAGCGAGAAGGCCAGGCCGTGGTGTTCGCCATCCGCCTGGGTGACCGCCTGGTGGGCACCAGCCGATTCGCCGAATTCATGCCCGCCCTGCCCGCCGTGGAGATCGGCTGGACCTGGCTGGCCGGCAGTGAGCACGGCACTGGCCTCAATGCCTCGATCAAGTACCTGATGTTGCGTCATGCCTTCGAGGAGTGGCAGGTAGTACGGGTGCAACTGAAGACCGCCGGCAGCAACCTGCGCTCGCAGCGGGCCATCGAGAAGCTCGGTGCGGTGCGCGAGGGCGTGCTGCGCAACCACCGCCGCCTGGCCGATGGACGCCTGGACGACAGCGTCATGTTCAGCATCACCGACCACGAGTGGCCGGCGCTGAAGCAGGCCCTGGAAGCCGCATTCGTCCAATGAACACGGGCGGTGAGCGCACGCGCTTCTGGCAGGCCAGTGCGCTGAGCGGGGTCGAACTCCTGCACGCGCGCTACATCCAGCAGCGCTTCGCGCCCCATGTGCATGAGGGGTACGTCTTCACCATCCTCGAATCCGGCGCTCAGCGTTTTCGTCATCGCGGCAGCGATCACCTGGCCGCCGTCGGCAGCATGGTGCTGATCAACCCTGACGAACTGCACACCGGCTCCAAGGCCCATGAGCAAGGGTGGCGCTACCGAGGGTTCTACCCCGACCTGCACCGGGTGACCGATGTGCTGGACGAGCTGGAGATCGCCACCGGTGGCCTGCCCACCTTCGCCGACAGCGTGCTGCATGACCCTGAGGTGACCCGCCGCTTCCTCGACCTGCACTGCCTGCTGGAGCGCAATGCCTCGGCCCTGGAGCAGCAGGTGGCCTGGCGTGAGGCGATCCTGCTGCTGTTCAGTCGTCATGCGCGCATCGGTGCTCCACGGCCGGCGGGGCAGGAGCCCCAGGCCGTGGCGCTGGCCCGCGAGGTGCTGGCAGCGCGCCTGGCCTCGCCTCCATCCCTGGAGGAGCTGGCTGCCCTGGTGGGGCTTTCGCCGTTCCACTTTGCCCGGGTCTTCCAGCGTTCCACCGGGATGCCTCCCCACACGTGGCTCAAGCAGCGTCGCCTGGAGCAGGCACGGGCCATGCTGCGCAGCGGTTGTGCGCCGTTGTCGGTGGCCATGCAGTTGGGCTTTGCCGACCAGAGCCACCTGACCCGTCAGTTCAAGCAGACCTACGGTATAGGCCCCGGCGAGTACCGGACCGCCAGCGCAAGATCGTTCAAGACCGACTGAGCGTCGGCTGGCAGAGTACGGGGACAAGGAGAATCCCATGTCCCGCTCTACAGAATTCGTCCGCGGCGTGCGCGACATTGTGCCGATGCTCATCGGCGCCATGCCCTTCGGCATCATCTACGGCACCCTGGCCGCCGGCGCTGGCCTCGATGCCTGGCAGACCCTGGGCATGTCCCTGCTGGTGTTCGCCGGCTCGGCCCAGTTCATCGCCATCACCCTGCTGGGTGGCGGTGCCGGGGTGGCGGTGGTGCTGCTCACCACCCTGGTGGTGAACCTGCGCCACGCCCTCTACAGCGCCACCTTGCAACCTTTCGTGCGGCACCTGCCGCGGCGCTGGCGCCTGTTGCTGGCCTTCTGGCTCACCGACGAGGCATTCGCCGTGGTGCAGCACCGTTATGCGGAGGAGGACGACTCGCCGCTCAAGCACTGGTACTTCCTTGGTGCGGCGCTGGCGATGTACCTGAGCTGGGTGTCCTACACCCTGGTGGGGGTGGTGTTCGGCCAGGCGGTGCCCAACCTGGCGGCCTGGGGGCTGGACTTCGCCATGCTGGCGACCTTCATCGGCATCGTCGTGCCCATGCTGCGCAACCGCCCGCAGGTGGCGGCGGCGCTGGTGGCCGGCGCGGTGGCGGTGGCGTGCCAGGGCCTGCCCTACAAGCTCGGGCTGATGGCGGCGGCGCTGGCCGGCATCGTGGTGGGCGTGGTGCTGGAGCGCCGTGATCGTCTGGACCTGCTGGGGGAGGCCCTGTGATGGAAACCTGGTTGCTGATCCTCGGCATGGCCGCGATCACCTTCGCCATTCGCTACAGCCTGTTCGCCTGGCCGGACCTGCGCTTCCCACCGGTGGTGCGCCAGGGGCTGCACTACGTGCCCACTGCGGTGCTCACCGCCATCGTGGTGCCGGGCATGCTGATGCCTGACGGTGAGCACCTGGCCGTGGCGCTGGACAACGCCTACCTGCTGGGCGGGTTGGGCTGCATCCTCATTGCCGCGCTGACCCGGCACCTGCTGGCGACCATCCTCGGTGGGCTGCTGCTGTTCTTCGCGCTGCGGGCGTACCTGGGGCAGTTGCCGATCTAGGCAGGAAATCCGCGCCGTTTCAAACATCCTCGCGGCAGATGTGGCTTTCCGACCGGGTCCTGATGTCCAATCAGCGACGTGCGATCCCCTGCGGGGCGCATTCTCGCCAACCATCAGGTACCAAGGACGATGAGCCAACATTCGCAATTCGCTCTGCTGGGCACTCGGCGCTTTCTGCCGTTCTTCGTGACCCAGCTGCTCGGGGCCTTCAACGACAACATCTTCAAGCAGTCGCTGATCCTGGCGATCCTCTACAAGCTGGCGATCTCCGGCGACAAGGGGATCTACGTCAACCTCTGCGCGCTGTTGTTCATCCTGCCGTTCTTCCTGTTTTCCGCTCTGGGCGGCCAATTCGGTGAGAAGTACGCCAAGGACGCCCTGATCCGTGTCATCAAGCTGGCGGAGATCGTCATCATGGCGGTCGGTGCGCTGGGCTTCTTCTTCGACAACCTCTGGCTGCTGCTGGCGGCATTGTTCGCCATGGGGACCCACTCGGCGCTGTTCGGCCCGGTGAAGTACTCGATCCTGCCCCAGACTCTGCGAGAGCAGGAGCTGGTGGGAGGCAACGCGCTGGTGGAGATGGGCACCTTCCTGGCGATCCTCGCCGGCACCATCGGCGCGGGCATCATGATGTCCGCCGCGAACTACGAGCCGATCGTGGCCGGCGCCATCCTGCTCACTGCCTGCCTGGGCTACCTGGCCAGCCGGGGCATTCCCCGTGCGGCGGCGACCATGCCGGAGCTGAAGCTGGAGTGGAACATCTTCGTGCAGTCCTGGCGCATCCTGCGCTTGGGCCTGGAGCAGCGGCCGTCGGTGTCGCGCTCGCTGGTGGGTAACTCCTGGTTCTGGTTCCTTGGTGCCGTCTACCTGACGCAGATCCCGGAGTATTCGAAGGATCTGCTGTACGGCGATGAGAGCGTGGTGACGCTGATCCTCACGGTGTTCTCGGTGGGTATCGCCATGGGCTCGATGCTGTGCGAGCGGCTCTCCGGCGGCAAGGTGGAGATCGGCCTGGTGCCCTTCGGCTCCATTGGCCTGACGCTGTTCGGCATCCTGCTGTGGTGGCACTCCGGTGGCTTCCCACAGGGGGCCCAGCCCCATGACTGGCTGGCGGTGCTGAGCGAGCCGCAGGCGTGGATGATCCTGGCGGACATCTTCGGTATCGGCCTGTTCGGCGGCTTCTACATCGTGCCGCTGTATGCCCTGATCCAGTCGCGCACCGCCGAGAACGAGCGGGCGCGGGTGATCGCGGCCAACAACATCCTCAACGCCTTGTTCATGGTGGTTTCGGCTATCGCCTCGATCCTGTTCCTGAGCGTGGCCGGGCTGTCGATCCCGCAGCTGTTCCTGGTGGTGTCGCTGATGAACATCGCGGTGAACAGCTACATCTTCAAGATCGTCCCCGAGTTCAGCATGCGCTTTCTGGTGTGGCTGCTCGGCCACTCCATGTACCGCGTGCACCATCGCGGCCTGGAGGCGATCCCGGAGGAGGGCGCGGCGCTGCTGGTGTGCAACCACGTGTCCTTTGTCGACGCGCTGCTGATCGGCGGCGCCGTGCGCCGGCCGGTGCGTTTTGTCATGTACTACAAGATCTACAACCTGCCGGTGCTCAACTTCATCTTCCGCACGGCCGGCACCGTGCCGATCGCCGGCCGCAGCGAGGACCTGCTGGTCTACGACCGTGCGTTCAAGAAGATCGACGAGTACCTGAAGGCCGGCGAGGTGGTGTGCATCTTCCCCGAGGGCAAGCTGACCGGCGATGGTGAGATGAATGAGTTCAAGAGCGGTGTGGAGCGCATCCTCGAACAGAACCCGGTGCCGGTGATCCCGATGGCGCTGCAGGGCCTGTGGGGCAGCTTCTTCAGCCGCGACCCGAACAAGGGCTTCTTCAGGCGCTTCTGGTCCCACATCAACCTGGTGGCAGGCCCGGCGCTGGCGCCGGAGACGGTGGACCGCCTCAGTCTGCAGGCGTCGGTGGCGGCGCTGCGCGGTGATGTGCGCTGATCGACCCCCGGAATGAAAGAGCCCGCCAGAAGGCGGGCTTTTTCATGGGTGTGATTCAGGTGCTCATCTTGAGCCCGATCAGCCCGAAGATGATCAGGGCGACGCTGCCCAGGCGCATCAGCGCGACCGATTCGCCGAACAGGATGACGCCGGCGATGACGGTGCCGACGGCACCGATGCCGGTCCAGATCGCGTAGGCGGTACCCAGGGGCAGGTGCTTCATGGCCAGGCCCAGCAGGCCGAGGCTGATGGCCATGGCCAGCACGGTGAGGGCGGTGGGCAGCGGGCGGGTGAAGCCTTCGGTGTACTTCAGGCCGACGGCCCAACCCACTTCGAACAGGCCGGCGAAGAACAGGATGATCCAGGACATGGTGACCTCCAGAGGGGGCGGAATGGGGGCCGTCCCCGGGTGGTCACTGCAGCGCCGCACTGAAGGCGTGGCTGGAAGTGGCAGGGCCGTCCCTGCGTTTGCGCAGTATTTTGCACATTTTGGCTGGGTGGACAAGTCCGTACTGCCAGGTGGCTGTCCGTCAGTGCTATGTGCGGCTGTCGGAATCGGTTTCGCTCATGCGTCGGAAGATGGCGGCCAACAATGACCCCGAGAGGTTGTGCCAGACGCTGAAGAGCGCGCTCGGCACGGCGGCCAGGGGTGAGAAGTGGGCGTTGGCCAAGGCCGCGCCGAGCCCGGAGTTCTGCATGCCCACTTCGATGGAAAGGGTCTTGCGCTGGGCCAGCGGCAGGCCGAAGACGCGGCCGGCGAGGTAGCCCAGCGCCAGGCCGAAGCCGTTGTGCAGCACCACTACTGCCATGATCAGCAGGCCGGATTCGGCGATCTTCGCCTGGCTGGCAGCGACGACGCCGGCCACGATGGCGACGATGCACAGCACCGAGACCAATGGCAGCACCTGCTCGGCCACCTGCACCCGTGCGCCCAGCAGGCGCTGCGCCACGATGCCGAGGGCAATGGGCGCCAGCACCACCTGCAGGATGGACATGAACAGGGCACTGAACTGCACCGGCAGCCAGGCCGAGGCCAGCAGCCAGATCAGGGCGGGCGTGACCAGTGGTGCCAGCAGGGTGGTGACGGCGGTGATGGCGACGGACAACGCCACATCCCCGCGGGAGAACCAGGTCATCACGTTCGAGGCCGTGCCGCCCGGGCAGCAGCCGACCAGAATGACGCCGACGGCGATCTCTGGTGGTAGCTGCAGAATCCGGCAGAGCAACCAGGCCAGGCTCGGCATGACGATGAACTGGGCCAGCACGCCAATCAGCACCCACAGTGGCCGCCGCGCGACTTCGCGGAAATCCGCTGCCTTCAGTGTCAGGCCCATGCCGAACATCACCAGCCCCAGCAACGGCACGATCCATTGGGTGATCGGCAGGAAGGGCGCCGGGACGCAGAACGCCAGCACGGCGAACAGCAGGATCCAGAGGGCGAAGGTGTTGCCGACGAAGCGGCTCAGGGCAGCGAGGGCGCGCATGGTCATTCCTTGTCGTTATCGTGAAAGCGCCGGCTCTTGGCCGGCGCTTCGGGAGGTTCAGATGCCCTGGGGAATCTCTTCGCCGCCGAGGGCGTCGAGCAGTTGGGGCAGGAACTCCACCAGTGTCAGCATCATCAGGGTGAAGCTGGCATCCAGTTGGGCGAGGGCGTCTTCGCCGCCGTCCTGCTCGGCCTTCTCCTGCAGCAGGTCTTCGAAGCGCAGGCGCTTGATCACCAGCTTGTCGTCGAGGATGAAGGAGAGCTTGTCCTGCCAGGCCAGGGAAAGCTGGGTGACCAGCTTGCCGGAAGAAAGGTGCAGCTGGATCTCGTCGCTGGTCAGGTCCTGGCGCTTGCAGCGCACCACGCCGCCGTCTTCGTCGGTGTCACGCAGCTCGCATTCGTCGAGGACGTAGAAGTCCTTGGCGGCTTCCTGGGTCTTGACCCACTCGGTGAGGGTGGCGGTGGGGGCAATCTTCACCGAGGCAGGGCGCACCGGCAGCGAGCCGATGGCCTCGCGCAGGGTGGAGAGCAGGTCTTCGGCGCGCTTCGGGCTGGAGGCGTCCACCAGGATCAGGCCCTGGGCCGGGGCGATGGCGGCGAAGGTGGCCGACTTGCGGATGAAGGCGCGGGGCAGCAGGGTCTGGACGATCTCGTCCTTCAACTGGTCGCGCTCCTTCTTATAGACCTTGCGCATCTGCTGGGTCTCGATCTCGTCGACCTTCTCCTTCAAGGCGTCCCGCACCACACTGCCGGGCAGGATGCGTTCCTCCTTGCGGGCGGCCACCAGCATGAAGCCCTCGCTCACGTGGACCAGCGGCGCGTCCGCACCTTTGCCGAAAGGCGCCACGAAGCCGTAGGTGGTCAGTTCCTGGCTGGCGCAGGGGCGGGCCGGCTTGGTGGCCAGGGCGGCCTCCAGGGCATCGGCGTCGAAGGGCACATCCTGGGTGAGGCGATAGACGAGCAGGTTGCGGAACCACATAAGAGGAACTCTCCAGAAACAAAGGCCGCATTATTCTCGTCCCGGGCCTGCAGGCCAACCCTGCGCTAAGCCTTTGGAACGGCTGAAAAAAATTTTTGAAAAAGGGCTTGCCAGAGTTCGAATGCATCCCTAGAATGCGCACCACTTCGAGAGTGAAGGGTGATTAGCTCAGCCGGGAGAGCATCTGCCTTACAAGCAGAGGGTCGGCGGTTCGATCCCGTCATCACCCACCAATCTCGGGGTAACGCGCAGCGGTAGTTCAGTCGGTTAGAATACCGGCCTGTCACGCCGGGGGTCGCGGGTTCGAGTCCCGTCCGCTGCGCCATATTGCAAAGCCCTCAGGTAGCGATACCTGAGGGCTTTTTCGTTTGTCCCGGTTTTTTCGGTGCGATTCCGGATCAGGCGAATGGCCGTGAAAAGCCGCAAAATCCTCGCCCTGACGCTGAACTTATTCCCCTGTTTTCGATCCTAAGTGCCCATAGCCACTGATCGCAGCGGCCTGCTAAGCTCGCCGCTTCTTCGAACATGCCCTCACGGCGTACAGACTAAGGAATCAGCATGAAACAAACTCGGTTGGCGGCAGCGGTGGCCCTGGTGGGCCTGGTGCTCGCAGGCTGCGACTCCCAGACCAGCAGCGTCGAGCTGAAGACCCCGGCCCAGAAGGCGTCTTACGGTATCGGCCTGAACATGGGCAAGAGCCTCGCCCAGGAAGGCATGGATGACCTGGATTCCAAAGCCGTCGCCCTGGGTATCGAAGACGCCATCGGCAAGAAGGACCAGCGCCTGAAGGACGAAGAGCTGGTCGAAGCCTTCGCCTTCCTGCAGAAGCGTGCCGAAGAGCGCATGACCAAGCTGAACGAAGAGTCCGCCAAGGCGGGCAAGAAGTTCCTGGAAGAGAACGGCAAACGCAAGGAAGTCACCACCACTGCTTCCGGTCTGCAGTACGAAGTGGTCAAGAAGGCCGACGGCGCCCAGCCCAAGCCCACCGATGTGGTCACTGTCCATTACGAAGGCAAGCTGACTGACGGCACCGTGTTCGATAGCTCCATCCAGCGTGGCAGCCCGATCGACCTGCCGGTGGGTGGCGTGATCCCCGGTTGGGTGGAAGGCCTGCAGCTGATGCACGTGGGTGAGAAGTACAAGCTGTACATCCCGTCCGAGCTTGCATACGGAGCGCAGAGCCCGAGCCCGGCGATCCCGGCCAACTCGGTCCTGGTCTTCGACCTGGAACTGATCGGCATCAAGGATCAAGGCGCTGAGCAAGGTGCTGCCCCGCAGCAGTAATGCCTGGTCGACCAGACGCCCCGCTTAGCGGGGCGTTTTCGTTTGTGCCTTGCTTTTGATAGGCGCTCCTGACCGTAACGGAACTGCGGGTTAGCAAACGAACCCCGGCTCGACCAGCAGGTCTGAAAGGGGGTGGAGACACACCGGCCTGTTATGGTTATGCACACGGGCGTGCAGCCACGGATTTGTCACTGCGACGGGCTGCCGCAGCGGCTGGTCAAAAAATCAACTGATTGATTTCGTTGGATTTTTTCGGCGTGGCGAAAAAATCGCCGATCTAAGCGGAAGCCTCGTGGTGCGGGGCTTTCATGGCGCAATCAATACACTGTCAACAAGGTTATCCACAGCTTCTGTGAGTAACCGCCGAAGGGCCCGTTCTACGCGGTTCGGAGACTCGAGACATGAAGGCACCGTGGAATTTCGAACGTTACCTGCCCCTGGCTGGCCGATTCCTGGCCCGCGGTCGGCTACCGGCCTTGCTGTTGGCCGTCACCCGAAAGAGCGCCCGCCAGGGGGGGGCGTCTGGGTGGGGCGCGGGAGGACCTGAAGCTGCTGATGGCACTTTGCGTGGCGCGGGCTCGCGGGCAATACCGGGATCTGAGTCCCAAAGCACTGTTGTCCGTGGTGGCCGGACTGGTCTACTTCCTGACGCCGGTGGATGCGATCCCCGACTGGGTGCTGGGGGCGGGCCTGATCGATGATCTGGCGGTGCTGGCTTGGGTCATGCGCACCTGGGGCCGGGAGCTGGAGGCGTTCCGTCGCTGGCGAGATGCCCAGGCACCGGAGGTGGTCGCACGCCTGGAACAGCTCCCTGCACCGCAAGAGCTGTCAGAGGAATTCAACTGATCCCGAGGGCCTGCCTACCCGGTCATGCTCCGTTCATGTAGGGCCCCGTAGGCCGATTCGCCCTGTTAAGATGGCCGCCTGCAAGGAAGGTGCTGAGACGTCGGCACTGCTGTCCACGGGAGTTGCAATGAACGTGCAAGTGATCATGCGTGACGGCGAAGCAGAATACGCCGTATTGCCCTGGGCCGATTACCAGGCGCTGCTGCAGGCCGCCGGACAGGCTGCGCCTGCCTCGGCCCCCGCCGATACCCATCCCCTGCGCGAGCTGCGGGCACTGCGCGAAGCCCGCGGCCAGAGCATCGAGCAATTGGCGCGTGCGGTGGGTATCAGCCCGGTCTACCTGGGGCTGATCGAGGAGGGTGAGCGCGAGCCTGATGCCGCCATCCAGCGGTCCCTGGCCGTGACTCTGGGTATCGCTGGCTGGGAGGTGCAATGAGCGTGCGCATCAGTCGCCAGCACTGGCAGTCGCTGTTGAATGAGCTGGAGGATGCGCGGCGACAGCGCCATCTCCTCACCTACCGGGCCCTGGTGGAGCGCCTGCAACTGCCGAGCCCGGCGATGCAGACCCTCACCGCCGCCCTCGAACACCTGGCCGCACTGGATGCCCGTGCCGAACGGCCTTTGCGCAGTTCTCTGGTGATCAGCCAGGGTGCCAGCCGCCTGCCGCGTACGGGCTTCTTCGAGTTCGTGGTACGGCTGGGGCGTTTCTCCGGTCCTCCGGACGGCGTTGCTGCTGCCTCCTGGCATGCTGCCGAGGTGGTTCGCGTCTTCGAATTCGACTACCCCGAGGAGCTCTGATGGCTATCTGGAAATTGCGCGCCTGGCTGGGTTACGCAGTGGCTCGCTGGCTGCTGCGTTTCCCGTCGCTGGTGCGCAACCCGCGCACCTGGAACTGGATGCAGGGGCAGTACGCCCGGCAGGCCAACCTCGGGCATGTGGCGGCTCAGCGTTTCTATGGTCACCTGTTGCTGCACCGTGGTCAGGGCTTCGGTGCGCGGGAGGAAGGCATCCGCCTGCTGCGCCTGGCGGGTCAGGCCGGGGATGGCAAGTCGGCGTACCAACTGGGCGTACTGGCGTTGGCTGGTGACGCCCGGCAGGCACCGGATGCGACCCAGGCCGCCCACTGGTGGAGTCTGGCGGAGCAGGCCGGTCACCCGCTCGCGGCGCGCAAGCTGGCGGACCTGTACCGCGAGGGCGGGCCGGGGTTGGCGGCGGATGTCGAGGCCGCCGAACGCCTGGATCGTCGCGCCGCCCAGCTCGGGCTCTGAGTCGAACCTAGGCTCTGTACGAAAAGTCGTCGAGCGAAGGTCAGGCAAGGCGAAAACGCCCGAAGAAGCGCAGTTCACGTGTTGTAAATGAGCATTCTGATCGGACTCGCGCACGAGGGTGTTTTCAACGCAGCATCACCGAGCGCAGGCACTTTTCGTACAACGCCTAGACCGCGTCGAGGATGTGCAGGCTGTAGCCGGGCACGGCCTTGGCGTGGCGCTTGGCCTCCGAGGCGAGGCCGGCCAGTTGCCCGGCATCCAACTGGCTGCAGGCCTCGGGCGTCAGGTTCACCACGCCGATGGAGAGTGACAGCAGGGGGAACTCCTCGCGCTGGCCGCTGCGGTTGTGGGCGATGAAGCAGCCCGCCTGCAGGTGGTCGGCCCGGTAGAAGCGCCGGCACTGGCCCTGGAAGTCCTCCAGCAGGAAGTTGAGCTTGCTGCGCCAGTCATCCGAGCCGAGCACCAGCATGAAGTCATCCCCGCCGATGTGCCCGACGAAATCCCGCGCTGGATCGACGCGCTCGTTCAGGCATTGCGCCAGGCACAGCAGCACTTCGTCGCCCTTGGCGTAGCCGTAGAGGTCGTTGAAGGGCTTGAAGCTGTCGATGTCCACGTAGCAGACCCGTGCGGCACGTCCCTGCTGAAGCAGGCGGCTCAGGCACTGCTGGATGGGCACGTTGCCCGGTAGCAGGGTCAGTGGGTTGGCGTGGCGGGCCTGCTGAATCTTCATCTCGGTGATCAGCTTGAGCACGTCGATCACCCGCCCCAGGCCGAGGTAGCGCCCCTCGGAAATGATCACGAAGTCTTCCTCGATCCGCTGCCGCGCCCGGCTGGTGAGCAGGCGGCTGACCTGCTGCAGGGACTGGCCGATCTCCACGGCGAGGAAGTCATCGCTCATCAGCCGGCTGATGGGCTTGCGGGCGAACAGGTCGGTGGCGAAGGGCTTGAGCAGCGCATCGGAGAGTAGGTGGCGGTGGACGATGCCGATGGGTTGCTGCTGGTCGTCCAGCACGGCCACCGAGTTCAGGTTGGCCTGCACGCGGAAGGCTTCCAGCACTTCACTGATGGGGGTGTTGCGGTGCATGGCCGGCTGCTCGTTGAGCAGGGGCTTGAGGTCGGCGCTGTCCTCGCCCAGTTGGCTCTGGGCGCGGTCCAGTAGCGGCAGGTAGGTGCGGGCCTCTCGCGGTGGGTTCTCCTGGGGCCGGCAGAGCAGGTAGCCCTGCACCAGGTCCAGGCCCATTTCGGCCAGCACGGCCAGTTCTTCGCTGAGCTCGATGCCCTCGGCGATGACCTGGGCGCGGGAGGCCTTGGCCATCTTCAGGATGGAGCCGACGAACTCGCGCTTCACTGCGTCCTGGTGGATGCCGTCGATGAAGTGACGGTCGATCTTCACGTAGTCGGGGCGCAGCTCTGACCACAGGCGGAGACTGGAATAGCCTGCACCCAGGTCGTCCAGGGCAATGGAGAAGCCCATGGCTCGGTAGTGGTGCAGGGCGGTGTCAAGCAGGGCGAAGTCATCGGTGGGGGCCTGCTCGGTGAGTTCGATGACCACCTCGCTCGGCGGGATGCCGAAAGCCTGCAGCATCTGCAGGGTACGACCCGGCTGGTGGGCTGGGTCCAGCAGGGATTCGGGGGAAACGTTGAGGAACAGCTTGCCGTCCAGTTTCAACTCATGGAATCGGGTGCAGGCTCGCTTGCGGCAGGCCATCTCCAGTTCGCTCAGCCGTCCAGCGTGGCGGGCCACGGCGAACAGGGTGACGGGGGAGTGCAGCGGGCTGTTGGAGGGGCCGCGGGTCAGGGCCTCGTAGCCGAGGATGCGCCGCTCGGAAAGGGAGAAGATCGGTTGGAACAGGCTGTTCAGGTCGCCGTGAGCGAGGATCTGGCCCAAGGCGCTCAACTGCTCGGTGACTGTCATGAGGGGCTCTCGTACAGGAGGCTCTAAAAGCAAGGGGCCGCATAAGCGGCCCCTGCATTTCACGACAGTTTCGTGACGATCTGATGACGCTCAGTGCTTGGCCACCGTGGCGTTCAGACCCAGGTAGTCCAGCAGGATCTGACCGGTTTCGGTTAGGTAGGCGTCGTCTTCCGGCTTGGTCTTGTCGTCCTCCGGCAGAGCGTCCTCGTCTTCCTTCTTCAGCTCCTTGAGCAGGTCTTCGCCCTTGGCCTTGCGGCGGGCGTTCTCCATGGCCAGCTGCTTGTTCTCGATGTCGGTCTGTTGGGCCCGGCGCTTGGCTTCGTTGAGGCTGACGACGGTTTCCTTCATCAGCTTCTGGGCCAGGGCCAGGCGTTCGCGGCTGTAGACGAAGTCAGGGTTATGGGCGGTACGTGCGTCGTGACGGGCCTTCAGCTCGGCCAGGAAGGGGCGGAATGGGTCGACCTCCGGCTTGATGGCCGGGCGGATGCTGTCCCAGGGCATTGCCTCGGGCAGGGCGCTCTCGCCGATTTCCTTGGTATCCACCACCGAGGGGTACTCGATGTCGGGGATCACGCCCTGGTGCTGGGTGCTCTGGCCGGAGACACGGTAGAACTTGGCCAGGGTCAGCTTCAGTTCGCCGTGATTGAGCGGCTGGATGGTCTGCACGGTGCCCTTGCCGAAGGTCTGGCCACCAATGATCAGCGCACGGTGGTAGTCCTGCATGGCGCCAGCGAAGATCTCCGAGGCCGAGGCGGACAGTCGGTTCACCAGCACGGCCATCGGGCCCTTGTAGAACACGCCGCTGTTCTCGTCGGCCAGCACATCGACGCGGCCGTCACTGTTGCGCACGAGTACGGTGGGGCCCTGATCGATGAACAGGCCGGTCAGCTCGGTGGCCTCCTGCAGGGAACCGCCGCCGTTGTTGCGCAGATCGATGACCACGCCGTCGACCTTTTCCTTCTGCAGCTCACTCAGCAGCTTCTTCACGTCGCGGGTGGTGCTCTTGTACTCGGGGTTGCCGGCGCGGAAGGCCTTGAAGTCCAGGTAGAAGGCCGGGACCTCGATCACGCCGAGCTTGAACGATTGGCCGTCGTGTTCGAGCTTGATCACCGATTTCTTGGCAGCCTGTTCTTCCAGCTTCACCGCCTCGCGGGTGATGGAGACGATCTTGCTGGTCTGGTCGTTCGGCGCGTTGCTGGCGGGTACCACTTCCAGGCGGACCACCGAGCCCTTGGGCCCGCGGATCAGCTTGACCACTTCATCCAGGCGCCAGCCGATCACGTCGACCATTTCGCCATTGCCCTGGGCGACGCCGACGATCTTGTCTGCCGGGGCGATCTGCTTGCTCTTCTCGGCGGGGCCGGCCGGAACCAGGCGCACCACCTTCACATGCTCGCTGTCGCTCTGCAGGACGGCACCGATGCCTTCCAGCGAAAGGCTCATGTTGATGTCGAAGTTCTCGGCATTGTCCGGGGAGAGGTACTGGGTGTGGGGGTCGTAGGTCTGGGCGAAGGCGTTGATGTAGGCCTGGAAGATGTCTTCGCCCCGGGTCTGCCCAAGGCGGGAGCGCTGGTTCTTGTAGCGCTTGATCAGCAGCTCCTGGATGGCCTTGGGCTCCTTGTTGGCGAGCTTCAGTCGCAGGACCTCGTCCTTCACGCGCTTTCGCCACAGGTCGTCCAGCGCGGCGCGGTCCTTGGCCCAGGTGGCTTTTTCGCGGTCAGTCTCCAGGGTTTCGTCGACAGTGAAGTCGATGGTGTCGACGCCTTTGCCGAGCATGGCAATGGCGAAGTCCAGGCGTTCCTTCAGGCGGTCGAGGTGACGCTTGTAGATGGTGAAGCCGGGCTGCAGGTCACCTTTCTTCAGGAAGTCGTCGAACTGTGTTTTCCAGGCGTTGAATTCGGCGATGTCACCGGCGGTGAAGTACATCTTCGCCGGGTCGAGCAACTTGAGGTAGCCCTCGTAGATCTTCACCGAGCGTTCGTCGTTCAGCGGCGGTTTGTTGTAGTGGTGGCGCTTGAGCAACTCGACCACATTGAGGCTGGCGATCACCTGCTCGCGGTCCGGCTGGAGAGAGTCCCAGCTGTCGCTTGCCGAGGTGGTGGAGGCATGCAGCGGGAGCGCGCTGATGCTGAAAACGAACGCAAGGGCGGAGCAGATCAGAGAACGCTTCATGCTGATTCGACGTCGGGGCAGGTGATAACGCATATTAGGCCGTATTTGAGGGCGCCGGGTTCCTTCGGCGCAAAGCAAAAGCCCGGCGGTCAGCGCCGGGCGGGTCCGGGGTCACTATGGAGGCAGCGTGAAAGCATTGCAAGGCATTGAAGGCCGCGTGGAGTGGGCAGAGCGCACGGTTCCGAGCTGTGATGTGGGCCAGGTCAGAGTCCGTGTCGCTGCGGCGGGTTTGAACCGTGCCGACCTGCTCCAGGCAGCGGGTCATTACCCCCCGCCGCTGGGTGCCAGCGACGTGATCGGGCTGGAGTGTTCCGGGGTCATAACCGAGGTCGGTCCCGGGGGCGCCTGGGAGGTTGGTGACCGGGTCTGCGCGCTGCTGGCGGGCGGTGGCATGGCCGAGGAGGTGGTGGTGGATGCTCGCCATGCCTTGCCGGTACCGGAGGGGCTGTCCCTGGCTGAGGCGGCCGCTGTGCCTGAGGTGTACGCCACTGCCTGGCTCAACCTGTTCCAGCTCGCCGCGCTTGGCGCGGGTGAAAAGGTGCTGCTGCATGCGGGCGCCAGCGGCGTCGGTTCGGCGGCCATCCAGTTGTGCAAGGCGTTCGGCAACCCGGTCTGGGTCAGCGTGGGTTCGGCTGAGCGACTGGCTTATTGTGTGAGCCTGGGCGCCCAGGGCGGCGCGCTGCGGGGCGATGAGCTACAGGGCCTCAAGGATTTCGGCCCGTTCGACGTGATACTCGACCCGGTCGGTGGCAGCTATGCCGCGCTGAACCTTGACCTGCTGGCTCACGACGGTCGCTGGGTCAACATCGGCCTCATGGGCGGCCGCAAGGCCGAGCTGGACATGGCACAGGTTCTGGGCAAGCGCATCCAGCTCATCGGCTCCACCCTGCGTAACCGCGACGACGCCTTCAAGGCTGATCTGCTGCGTGATCTGCACCAGCAGGTCTGGCCGCTGTTCGCCGAGGGGCGTGTGAAGCCGCAACTGGAAAAGGCCTTTGCGGCGGCCGACATCCAGCTCGCATTCGACACGCTCGCGAGCAACCAGGTGGCCGGCAAGCTGGTGGTCGTACTGGACGAGAGCCTGTCGTGATGGTCTGATCGTCGGCCGTTCATCGGCGAATTCTCGGCGCAGAGGGCCTGGCCAGGGCCTGCTGAATCGCTGCAGGGCCCGTAGTCACTGGTCTGCAGCATTGATTTAGTAAACCAATGATGGCGATGCTCTCAATCAATAAGCTCTTTACCGAGTAACCGCCTAGTATTCGTCGGGTAGATTTTTCAACCCACCCTTCACCCATGGAAAAGAGGTCTAACTGGATGTCTCTGATCAATACCTCCGTACAACCCTTCAAGGTCAACGCTTTCCACAATGGCAAGTTCATTGAGGTCACCGAAGAGTCCCTCAAGGGCAAGTGGTCGGTCCTGATCTTCATGCCGGCAGCCTTCACCTTCAACTGCCCGACCGAGATCGAAGACGCCGCCAACAACTACGCCGAGTTCCAGAAGGCCGGTGCCGAGGTCTACATCGTGACCACCGACACCCACTTCTCCCACAAGGTGTGGCACGAAACCTCCCCGGCGGTCGGCAAGGCTCAGTTCCCGCTGATCGGCGATCCGACCCACCAACTGACCAACGCCTTCGGCGTGCACATTCCGGAAGAAGGCCTGGCCCTGCGCGGCACCTTCGTGATCAACCCGGAAGGCGTCATCAAGACCGTCGAGATCCACTCCAACGAGATCGCCCGTGACGTGTCCGAGACCCTGCGCAAGCTGAAAGCTGCCCAGTACACCGCTGCCCACCCGGGCGAAGTGTGCCCGGCCAAGTGGAAGGAAGGTGCCGCTACCCTGGCCCCGTCCCTGGACCTGGTCGGCAAGATCTAAGTCACGCAATACCCTTCCCCCGGTGGCCGGCCGACCGGCTGGCCACCCTGCACAAAGCCCGAATCCGAGCGAGCAGGGCGGACGCAGCAGCGTCCGCCGCGGGGACCCCTTACGCCCGAAATACCCAAGGAGTCAGTCATGTTGGACGCCAATCTTAAAACCCAGTTGAAGGCCTACCTGGAAAAGGTCACCCAGCCGTTCGAGATCGTCGCGTCCCTCGATGACAGCGACAAATCCCGCGAATTGCGCGAGCTCCTGCAGGAAATCGTCGGCCTGACCGACAAGATCACCCTGCGCGAAGACGGCAACGACGCCCGCAAGCCCTCCTTCGCCCTGGAGCGCCCGGGTGCCGAGATCAGCCTGCGCTTCGCCGGCATCCCCATGGGCCACGAGTTCACCTCCCTGGTCCTGGCCCTGCTCCAGGTCGGCGGCCACCCATCCAAGCTGGACGCTGCCGTGATCGAGCAGATCAAGAACCTCGAAGGCGAGTTCAACTTCGAAACCTACTTCTCGCTGTCCTGCCAGAACTGCCCCGACGTGGTGCAGGCGCTGAACCTGATGGCCGTGCTCAACCCCAACATCCGCAACGTGTCCATCGACGGCGCGCTGTTCCAGGATGAGGTCGAGCAGCGCCAGGTCATGTCCGTGCCCAGCATCTACCTGAACGGTGAGCTGTTCGCCCAGGGCCGCATGGGTGCGGAAGAGATCCTCGCCAAGATCGACACCGGCGCCGCCGCCCGCGACGCCGAGAAGCTCAGTGCCAAGGACGCCTTCGACGTGCTGGTGGTAGGCGGTGGCCCAGCCGGTGCCTCGGCCGCCATCTACGCCGCTCGCAAGGGCATCCGCACCGGCGTTGCCGCCGAGCGCTTCGGCGGCCAGGTGCTGGACACCATGGCCATCGAGAACTTCATCTCCGTCCCGGAGACCGAAGGCCCGAAACTGGCCCGCGCGCTGGAAGAGCACGTCAAGCACTACGACGTCGACATCATGAACCTGCAGCGTGCCAGCGCCCTGATCCCGGCCAAGGCCGAAGGTGGCCTGCACGAAGTCAAGTTCGAGAGCGGTGCCAGCCTCAAGGCCAAGACCGTGATCCTCGCCACCGGCGCCCGCTGGCGTGAGATGAACGTCCCCGGCGAGCAGGAATACCGCGGCCGCGGCGTCGCCTACTGCCCGCACTGCGACGGCCCGCTGTTCAAGGGCAAGCGCGTTGCGGTGATCGGCGGGGGCAACTCCGGTGTCGAGGCGGCCATCGACCTGGCCGGCATCGTTGCCCACGTCACCCTGATCGAGTTCGACAGCAAGCTGCGCGCCGACGCCGTCCTGCAGAAGAAGCTGCACAGCCTGCCCAACGTCGAGGTGATCACCAGTGCGCTGACCAGCGAAGTGAAGGGCGACGGCCAGAAGGTCACCGGCCTGACCTACAAGGACCGCACCAACGACGAGTTCAAAACCCTGGAGTTGGAAGGCATCTTCGTCCAGATCGGCCTGCTGCCCAACAGCGACTGGCTGAAAGGCACCGTCGAGCTGAGCCCCCGTGGCGAGATCATCGTCGACGCCCGTGGCGAAACCTCGCTGCCCGGCATCTTCGCCGCCGGCGACGTCACCACCGTGCCGTACAAGCAGATCGTCATCGCGGTCGGCGAGGGTGCCAAGGCCTCCCTCAGCGCCTTCGATCACCTGATCCGCAACTGATCGGTCGACGCTCCACCCCAAAAGGCAGCCCTCGGGCTGCCTTTTTTGGGTTAGTGCGAGTCGTCCATGCCGACGCCGGACATGCTCCTTGGGCGATTCATGGGCAGCGATTATGCTCGGCGCTCTTTTGCCGACAGCACCGTCCCCGCCTTATCCAGGCCAATCGGCAGGGAGTCCCCGTGAGCCTTCACATCCGCCCGGCCGTGCGCAGCGACGCCCGCCAGATCCTCACCTTCATTCTCGAACTGGCCCGATATGAAAAGGCCGAGCATCAGGTGGTCGCCACCGTCCCGGACATCGAGCAGAGCCTGTTCGCCTGCGACTCGCCGGCCCAGGCGCTGATCTGCGAGGTGGAGGGGCAGCCCATCGGCTTCGCCGTCTACTACTACGCCTATTCCACCTGGCTGGGCCGCAAGAGCCTCTACCTGGAAGACCTCTACGTCTCCCACGAGCACCGTGGCCTGGGTGCTGGCAAGGCGTTGCTCGCGCACCTGGCCCGGGTGGCCTGCGAGAGTGGCTGCCGCCGCATGGAATGGATGGTGATGGAGTGGAACGAGCCCGCGCTGGCGTTCTATCGCCGCCTGAGCGCGGGCCCCCTGGAGGACCTGGTGCGCTATCGCCTCGCCGACGACGCGCTCCAGGCCCTGGCCGAAACCCGCCCGGCCTGAAGCAGCCGCTCGGAGCCTCAGGTCGGAGAGCCGACGCCAAAGACCTCGGCCAGGTGCGCCCGGTAGCGGGCCACGTCGCCGTCGATGTCGGGGCGCTTCATCACATCCACCGCGAGGAAGGTCGGCAGCGGCTGCATGCCGAGGAACTGGTTGGCCTTGTGGATGGGGAAGTACACCGCGTCCACGCCCTTGGCTTCGAAGAAGTCGGTGGGGTCGTCGAAGGCCTGCCGGGGCGCATTCCAGGTGGCGGAGATCATGTAGCGCTTGCCATGCAGCAGGCCGCCGCTGCCGTACTTCTGCGAGGCGTCCGAGCGGGTACGGCCATCGTTGGCATAGAGGCTGCCGTGACCGGCGGTGAACACCTCGTCGATGTAGCGCTTCACCGTCCAGGGCGCGCCCATCCACCAGCCCGGCATCTGCCAGACGATCACATCGGCCCAGAGGAATTTCTGCACTTCCTCGGCGATGTCGTAGCCGCCGTCGATGAAGGTGGCCTGCACCTCGAATCCGGCGCGGTCGAGGAAGGCGAGGGCCGCCTCGTGCAGGGTCTGGTTGTAGCGACCGTCAGAGTGGGCGAACTGCTTGCCGCCGTTGAGCAGGAGAATCTTTTTCATGGCCAGGGCCTCATGGGAGCGAAGAATGGCCGGCAGCGTAGCGAGTGGCAGGTGCGGGAAACACCGTCTCCCGCTCAAATCGCCTTTGCGTGAAAGTCATGAATCGGCCGCGGACCCGTGCGCTAGGCTGGTGCTCTCTTTGACCCCCGACGGAGTGCCCATGACCGCGCCCTATGCCTTCATCCTCCATGCCCAGTTGCGCCCGGAGAAAGCCGATGACTTCGAGGCGCTGTTCCGCGCCTATGTCGAACCCAGCCGCGCCGAGGCCGGCTGCCTGGAGTACCACATGCTGCGGGATGCTCAGGACCCGACACTGTTCATCTTCTTCGAGGTCTGGCGCTCGCGGGCGGATCTGGAGTTCCACGCCGCCTTGCCCCACATGCAGGCGTTCCACGCCCGGCGCATGGAGTACCTGGTGCGGGACTTCGAGATCCGCGAGGTGGCGGTGCTCAGCGAAGTGGGAGAGGAGGGTGCGTTGAGGTGCGTGCGGGGGCTTCAGGTGTTCTGGGCGTTCGCTGGGACTTGGACGCCGCAGAGCTCCCGGACTGAAGTCCGGGCTACGTCCGGGTTACGTCAGGGCTACGGCCAGGAACAAGCGGGGGCGGGTCAGGCTTCCTGGGCGCGGTAGGCGCCGGGGGTGAGCCCCGTCCATTTCTTGAAGGCGCGGTGAAAGGCCGAGGGCTCGGAGAAGCCGAGCTGCTCGGCCAGGTCCTGGATGGACAGCTCGTCCCGCCCCAGGTGGTAGATCGCCAGGTCGCGGCGCAGGTGGTCCTTCAGTTCCTGGAAGCTGGAGCCTTCTTCCCGCAGGTGGCGGCGCAGGGTCTGGGGGCTCATGTGCAGCTGCTGGGCGACCCGCTCCAGGTCCGGCCAGGTGCGGCAGTCGCGCCCCAGCAGGCGGCGGATCTGGCTGGTCAGGCTGTCGCCGCCATCCGGGCGGGCCAGCAGGTCGGCGGGGGAGTGTTCGAGGAAGTGCTTCAGCGTTCGCTCGTCCTGCAGCAGCGGCATGGCCAGGTAGCGCGCATTGAACAGCAGGCTGGTGTCCGTTGCGCCAAAGCGGCGAGCGGTGGGGAAGAGCAACTCGTACTCGGCCACGTGCTCCGGCTCGGCATAGGCGAAGGTGGCTTCCTCCAGGCGGATGCGCTGGCCGATCAGCCAACTGCCCAGGCGGTGCCAGATCACCAGCAGGCTCTCCACCAGGAAGTGGTCCGGGTCCCAGAGCATGCTGTCGTCCACGCTCAGGCGCACGCACTCGCCCTCGCGCTCCAGGCGGATCATCGGGGCTTCCGGGAACAGCCCGTAGAACAGCGCGCCGCGCACCAGGGCCTTTTCCAGGGACCGGCAATGGATGATGGCGTGGCACATCATGGCGAAGGTGCCGCGCTTGCTGCGCTGCCGGCCGAAGCCCATGTACTCGTCGTCCAGCGCCTCCCACAGCAACTGCATCAGCCGGCTGAATTGCTCGGGCGCAACCCGCGCGCGGGGCTCTTCCAGCAGGGCCGGATGGATGCCGGCCTGGCGCAGCAGGGCACTGCAGTCCAGACCATGACGCGCCGGGCCACGCAGGGCGGCACGGACGAAATGGCTGGCGATGGTGCGCTCGCGCATGGGGCGGGTTCCCGGTCTGGAGGTGGCCGATGGTAGGGCGCTGCAGGAACGCGCCACAAGGGGCGGGGTGGCGGAAATCCCCCTCGCAGGTCGGCGGAAACCCGCCTGAAACGGTCGGTTCCTGAATCGTGCGGTTGGTTGTGGGCTTAGTGCCACAAGGCTTGTGGGACTTTTTTGAAGTTGGCACAAGGGCTGCAAATGGGCACAGCCGTCCATTGGTTTGGGCCGCAGAACAACAAAGCCTCCCGGCAAGGGAGGAGCCAGATACCCGGTGCTGCGGGTCCGTTACGGACCTGGTCCCCAGCACCCGAGAGGAACTGCCATGACCCGTCAACCCCTCTATAAAAGCCTTTATGTCCAGGTGCTGGTGGCCATCGCCATCGGCATTCTCATCGGGCACTTCTACCCGCAGACTGGTGTAGCCCTGAAGCCCCTGGGCGACAGCTTCGTCAAGCTGATCAAGATGGCCATCGCCCCGATCATCTTCTGCACCGTGGTGACCGGCATCGCCGGCATGCAGAGCATGAAGGCCGTGGGCAAGACCGGTGGTTATGCGCTGCTGTACTTCGAAGTCGTGTCCACCCTGGCCCTGATCATCGGTCTGGTGGTGGTCAACCTCGCCCAGCCCGGCGTCGGCATGCACGTCGACCCGACCACGCTCGACACCAAGGGCATCGCTGCTTATGCCGCAGCGGGCGAGAAGCAGTCCACCATCGACTTTCTGATGAACGTGATTCCGGGGACCGTGGTCGGCGCCTTCGCCAACGGCGACATCCTCCAGGTGCTGTTCTTCTCCGTACTGTTCGGCTATGCCCTGCATCGCTTGGGCGACTACGGCCGCCCGGTGTTCGAGTTCATCGAGCGCATCTCCCAGGTGATGTTCAACATCATCAACGTGATCATGAAGGTCGCCCCCCTCGGCGCCCTCGGCGCCATGGCCTTCACCATCGGTGCCTACGGCGTGGGTTCGCTGGTGCAGCTCGGCCAACTGATGGCCTGCTTCTACATCACCTGCCTGCTGTTCGTGCTCATCGTCCTGGGCAGCATCGCCCGCGCCCACGGCTTCAGCATCCTCAAGTTCATCAAGTACATCCGCGAAGAACTGCTGATCGTCCTGGGCACCTCTTCCTCCGAATCTGCCCTGCCGCGCATGATCGACAAGCTGCAGAAGCTGGGCGCCGACAAGTCCGTGGTGGGGCTTGTGATCCCCACCGGCTACTCCTTCAACCTCGACGGCACCTCCATCTACCTGACCATGGCCGCCGTGTTCATCGCCCAGGCCACCGACACCCCGATGGACATCACCCACCAGATCACCCTGCTGCTGGTGCTGCTGATCGCCTCCAAGGGTGCCGCCGGCGTCACCGGCAGTGGCTTCATCGTCCTGGCTGCCACCCTGTCCGCCGTCGGCCACCTGCCGGTCGCGGGCCTGGCGCTGATCCTCGGCATCGACCGCTTCATGTCCGAAGCCCGCGCCCTGACCAACCTGGTCGGCAACGGCGTCGCCACCCTGGTGGTCGCCAAGTGGTGCAAGCAGCTGGACACCGACACCCTGAACCGCGAGCTGGCCGGCAACGGTGCGACGGTTGTCGACGTTGCCAGTACCGGTGACGCACAGCGCGCCTGATACCGTTTCAACGGTTTCTCCTCCCTCCCCACGGGGAGGAGCCTTTCCAAGCCCGTCTCATGACGGGCTTTTTTATGTTCGGACGCCACCACCGCTCCCAAGAGCGCATCGGTCAATCCACCCTGAGCGCTTGCGTCATTGAGGGGCCATTCGGCCGACGCCTACCCTGCGGGACGATTCCAACAGGGGGGACCCCGCATGCAACGCCAGCACTTCGAGACCGAGCACAACCTGTTCCGCGACGCCTTCAGCGCCTTCCTGCAGAAGGAAGTGGTGCCGCACCAGGACGAATGGGAAGCTGCCGGGGTGGTGGACCGCAGCGTGTGGAAGAAGGCAGGGGAAATGGGGTTCCTGCTGCCTTGGGCGGACGAGGTATACGGCGGTGCGGGGCTCAAGGATTTCCGCTACGAACAGATCATGTGTGAGGAACTGGCCGCCATCAACGAGCCCGGTTTCATGATCCCGCTGCACTCCGCCCTGTGTGGCCCGTACATCGCCGAGTACGGCAACGAGGAGCAGAAGGCCCGGCTGCTGCCGGGCATCATCCGCGGCGAGATCATCCTCGCCGTGGCGATGACCGAGCCGTCCGCCGGCTCCGACCTGGCCGGTATGCGCACCACCGCCGTGGACAAGGGCGACCACTACGAGCTGAACGGCTCCAAGGTGTTCATCTCCAACGGCCTGCTGGCCGACGTGGTGATAGTCGCCGCCAAGACCGATCCGGCGAACAAGCACGCCATGGGCCTGTTCCTGGTGGAGCGGGGCATGGAAGGCTTCGAGCGCGGACGCAACCTGAAGAAGCTGGGCATGAAGAGCCAGGACACCGCCGAGCTGTTCTTCAACAACGTCAAGGTGCCCAAGGCCAACCTCCTGGGCGATGCCAAGGGCGGTTTCTTCTACCTGATGAACATGCTTGCCCAGGAGCGCCTGACCAACGCCTGCGGCGCGGTGGCCGGTGCCGAAGCGGCGCTGCAGACCACCCTCGACTATGTGAAGGAGCGCAAGGCCTTCGATCGGCCCGTGTCCCACTTCCAGAACACCCGCTTCAAACTGGCCGAGATGCGCACCCAGATCGACGTCGCCCAGGTGTTCACCGACCGCTGCGTGATGGACCACAACCAGAAGAAGCTCACCCCCGAGGTGGCCGCCGAGGCCAAGCTGTTCACCACCGAACTGCTGTGCAAGGTGGTGGACGAGGGCGTGCAGCTGCACGGCGGCTGGGGCTACATGTGGGAGTACCCGATCTGCAAGATGTACGCGAACGCGCGCATTCAGCGCATCTTCGCCGGCACCTCGGAAATCATGAAGGAGATCATCAGCCGCGGGATGAAGCTCTGAGGCCCGTCCCGGCTACCACCCCGTCCTGCCTGACGGCCAGGAGGCCATTGCCATGAATGCCACTGCTTCGCTGGGCGCCATCGACGCCTGGGCCCAACCCGCCAACGGCCGTGCTCGGCAGTTGCTGCCCGAGGTGGTGCGGCTGTTCGAGAAATCCGGCTCCGCGCACCTGCTGGACCAACCCCTGACCCCGGCCCAGACCGTGGCGGCCATGGACGAGGCCGGGGTGGAGAAATTGATGCTGGCAGCCTGGTGCCGGCCGGAAGGGTGGGTCTTCGACAACGACCTGGTGGCCGAGTACACCCGTGCCTTCCCCGACCGCTTCGTCGGGGTTGCCACCGTGGACCTGGCGCGCCCCATGACGGCCCTGCGCGAGCTGGAGCGGGCGGTGCAGGAGCTGGGCTGCAAGGCGCTGCGCATCGTGCCCTGGCTGTGGAAGCTGCCGCCCAACCACCGGCTCTATTACCCGCTGTTCGCCAAGTGCATCGAACTGGACATCCCCTTCTGCACCCAGGTCGGCCACACCGGGCCGCTGATGCCCTCGGAGACCGGGCGGCCGGTGCCCTACCTGGACGAGGTGGCGTTGGACTTCCCCGAGCTGCGCATCGTCGCCGGGCACATCGGCCATCCCTGGACGGAGGAGATGATCGGGCTGGCCTGGAAGCACGACAACGTCTTCATCGACACCTCCGCCTACCTGCCGCGCTACTACCCCCAGGCGTTGCTGCACTACATGGCCAGCTACGGGCGGGACAAGGTGCTGTTCGGCAGCAACTTCCCGCAGTTGTCGTTGCAGCAGTGCATGGAGCAGGTCCGCGCCCTGGGGCTCAGGCCGGAGGTGGAAGCCGCCTTCCTGCAGGGCAATGCCCGGCGGGTGTTCCGCCTCTGAACCGCGCGGCCGGATGGGCCGCCTTGCACCAGCCTCCACCACAACGACAAGCACAAGGGGGACGGGATGACTGACGCACTGCCACTGCAACAACTGGCCCACTGGGTCACCACCACGCCGGACCGGGTCTGGCTGCGCCAGCCGGTGGCGCGCCACTGGCACACGCTCACCTGGCGCCAGGCCGACGACCAGGCCCGGCGCCTGGCCAGCGCCTTGCGCGCCCTGGGCTGCGAACCGGGGGACCGCGTCGCGATCCTGGCGAAGAACTGCGCCGAATGGGTGCTGAGCGACCTGGCGATCATGCTCGCCGGGTTGGTCAGCGTGCCGCTCTACCCGCTGCAGTCGGCCGAAAGCATCGACTACGTGCTGCGCCATGCCGGCTGCAAGGTGGTCATCCTCGGCAAGCTGGACGACCCCGAGCGCCTGGCGCCGGGCCTGCCCGAGACGCTTGCGCGTATCGCCATGCCCTATCCGACCCTGCCGGCCGAGCACGCCTGGGATGACCTGCTGCGCCGCCATCCGCCCCTGGAGGACGCCCACTGGCAGCAGCCCGACGACCTGCTGAGCATCCTCTACACCTCCGGCACCACCGGCCAGCCCAAGGGGGTGATGCACAGGGCCCGGGCCTTCGCCTTCGCTTCCAGCCGCTCGGTACGGGAAATGGGCCTGGGGCCGGAGGAACAGTTTGTTTCCTACCTGCCCTTGTCCCACGCGGCCGAACGCTTCCTGGTGGAGAGCAACAGCCTGTACAGCGGGGGCAGCATCGCCTTCGTCGAATCCCTGGAGACCTTCGCCGAGGACCTGCGGATCATCCGCCCCACGGTGTTCTTCTCGGTGCCGCGCCTGTGGACGCGCTTCCAGCAGGGCGTGCTGGAGAAGCTGCCCCAGGCGAAGCTGGAGCGCCTGCTGCGCCTCCCGCTGCTGGGCGGCCTGGTGGCCCGGCGCATCCGCCGAGCCCTCGGGCTGGACCGTGCGCGGGTGCTGGTGAGTGGCGCCGCACCGATCCCGGTGGCGCTGCTGAGCTGGTACCAGCGCCTGGGCATGACCATTTGCGAGGGCTACGGCATGACCGAGAACTTCGCCTACGGCAACTTCAACCGGCCCGGGCAGGTGCGCTTCGGCACGGTCGGCCGGGTCATGCCCGACAACGAGCTGCGCATCGCCGAGGACGGCGAGGTGCTCTATCGCAGCCCCAGCCTGATGACCGGTTACTACCGGGAGCCGGAGAAAAGCGCCGAGACCCTGCGTGATGGCTGGCTGCACACCGGCGACAAGGGCCAGGTGGACGAGGCGGGCTACCTGCGCATCACCGGGCGGGTGAAGGACATCTTCAAGACCAGCAAGGGCAAGTATGTGGCCCCGGCTCCCATCGAGGGTGAACTCGCCAAGAGCCACTGGGTGGAGCAGGTGTGCCTGATGGGCAGCGGCCTGGACCAGCCACTGGCGCTGCTGGAGCTGAGCCCGGCAGCCCGTGCCGAGGCCCGGGAGCAGTTGGAGCGCGACCTGCTCTCGGTGCTGGAGCGGGTGAACGCTACGCTGTTGCCCCATGAGCGCATCCGCCATCTGGTGCTGGTGCGCGAACCCTGGACGGTGGACAACGGCTGCATGACGCCCACCATGAAGATCCGCCGCAACGTACTGGAAGACCGCTTCGCTGCGCTGGCCGCCGGGCTCGACCCGCAGCGGCCGTTGCATTGGGAATGAACCGAACCTGGGAGTCGCCATGAAAGGCCCGCTCGCGTCACTGAAGATCCTCGATTTCTCCACCCTGCTGCCGGGGCCCTTCGCCTCGCTGCTGCTGGCCGACATGGGCGCCGAGGTGCTGCGCGTCGAGTCCCCCACCCGCATGGACCTGGTGAGGGTGCTGCCACCCCATGACGGCGGGCAGTCCACCAGCCACGCCTACCTGAACCGCAACAAGCGCAGCATCGCGCTGGACCTGAAGCGGCCCGAGGCGCTGGCGGTGATCCATCGCCTGGTGGCCGAGTACGACATCCTGCTGGAGCAGTTCCGTCCTGGCGTGATGGAGCGGCTGGGCCTGGGCTACGAGGCGCTGAAGGCGATCAACCCGCGGCTGATCTACGTCTCCATCACCGGCTACGGGCAGACCGGGCCCTACCGTGACCGAGCCGGGCACGACATCAACTACCTGGCCCTGGCCGGGCTGGCCAGCTACACCGGCCGACGCGACAGCGGCCCGTTGCCGCTGGGGGTGCAACTGGCGGATATCGGCGGTGGTTCGCTGCATGGCGCCCTGGGGTTGCTGGCGGCGGTGATCCACCGGCAGTCGACGGGGGAGGGGCAGCACGTGGACGTGAGCATGACCGACTGCGCCTTCAGCCTGAATGGCATGGCCGGCGCGGGCTACCTGGGGGCGGGTGTCGAGCCGGACATGGAGAACCAGGCGCTCAACGGCGGCAGCTTCTACGACTACTACCGCACCCGTGACGGCCGCTGGTTCTCCGTTGGTTGCCTGGAGCCGCAGTTCATGGAAGCGTTCTGCGCGACCATCGGCCGGCCTGAGCTGGCGGCCCGTGGCCTGTCACCCCGCCCCGAGGACCAGCAGGCGCTCAAGCGTGCCATCGAGATCGAGTTCGAGAAGCGCGACTTCAGCGAGTGGCAACAGGTGTTCGCCGGCCTGGATGCCTGCGTGGAACCCATGCTGCCCCTCTCCGAGGCGGTGGAGCATCCGCAGGTCCGCGCCCGCGAGCTGGTGGTTGAGGTCCCGCGCGAGGGGCAACCGGCCCAGCGCCAGATGGCCTGCCCCATTCGCTTCTCGGCCGGGCTGCCGGCACCGCGCCACACGGGCGTGGCGCTGGGCGCACACACCCGGGAGGTACTGGTGGGTTTGGGCTACACCGAGGAGCAGATCGAGGCGCTGAAGGCTGCTGGCGTCACCGGGCCGGCGAAGGGCTGAGGCGCCTGCCGGCGACGGGCGTCACGTCGCGCCGGGAAGGGCGGGGGGCTTGTCCAGGAGCGTGCGCAGGTACTGCACCACGTCGGCCGCGCCGGCCAGGCGCAGCCCTTCGCCCAGGGCGGTGGCCTCGGGGTTGTCCTTGGGCAGCAGGAGGAACTCGGGGGCCTTGCCCTTGCGGTTCTTGAGCAGGCTGAGGCGGGCATAGGGAATGCCCTCGCTCATCAGCAGGGCCATGAACTCGGCGTGGCTCCAGGCCTCCACCGGCATCGACAGTACGTGGTAACGGCTGTCCAGCAGGTCCAGCCCGGTCGGGAGCAGGCGATAGGTCACCAGGTCGGCCGGCAGCGTGACTTCCATCTGCCGACGCCGGGCATAGACCACAGCGGCCGCGAAGGCCTCGGGGTGGTGGCTGCCGTGCCAGAAGACCCGGTCGCCGTACCAACTGGCCTGGTACAGGGCCAGTCGCTCGCCGGCCAGGAAGCGTGGCAGTGGTTGGCTGATGGCCTTGACGAAATCCTTGTAGCTGATGATCCGCACGTTCTTGCAGGCGGGGGTGGCGGCGTACAGCTCGAAGCTGGGGCAGGGCGGTTCCGGCTCATCGTGGCCATGGATGCCTTCCACCAGGCGCAGGTCGAAGTCGGACAGGTCGCGCCGCTCTTCCTCTACCAGGTGCACCAGCACGGCATGGGCCTGGGCCTTGTCTTCCTGCACCGGGCCGGAGAGCGCGTTGCGCGGCAGGTCCACCAGGCGTTGCAGCGGCGGACCGTTCTGCCACCAGATGTCCGGCTGCAGGGGGGGGAGCGGGGCGAAAGGCAGTTGCAGGCGGCTGGCGTGTTCCAGCACCTGGCGAGAGGCACGACCCACCAGACCCAGGCGTTGAGCCAGGGCTGCCAGGCGGGACGACAGGGTGTTCGTTGGGGACTGCGGCGAACTCATGGCCAGACAAGGACTCCCGGATCACGAGGGGGAGTTTGGCAGAGGTCGAAGATGGCTGCACGGCTTTGACGGCAACGGCAGTGATACCCTGGCGCAGGTCGGCGCTGGGTGCCGGCAGGTTGGATCATTTCGACGAACAATGAGGAGGCCTCCATGCCCAGCCTGGTGCTGGATATCTCACTGACCGCGGACCAGTTCCTCGCGGTCTACCAGGGCCACGCCAATCGGGTGATGGTGCGCAGCCGGGACGGGCGCAAGGTTAGCTTACCTGCGCATCATCTGCGGCCTTTTCTGACCCACGAAGGCATCCACGGTTCCTTCGAGCTGGTATTCGACCCCGCCAGCGGCACCCTGGAGTCATTGCGTCGCCTCGCTTGAGTCGGGTCCGGCGGCTATAATCGCCGGCCCATCCCGTCGATCGAAAACCCGCCCATGTACACCCTGGCCCGCGAGCTGCTGTTCAAACTGTCCCCGGAAACCTCCCATGAGCTGTCCATCGACCTGATCGGGGCCGGCGGACGCCTTGGCCTGAACCGTCTGCTGACCAAGGCGCCGGCCAGTCTGCCGGTCAAGGTGATGGGGCTGGAATTCCCCAACCCCGTGGGCCTGGCCGCCGGCCTGGACAAGAACGGCGACGCCATCGACGGTTTCGCCCAACTGGGCTTCGGCTTCGTCGAGATCGGCACCGTCACCCCCCGGCCGCAACCGGGCAACCCCAAGCCGCGTCTGTTCCGCCTACCCCAGGCCGAGGCGGTGATCAACCGCATGGGCTTCAACAACCACGGCGTCGACCACCTGCTGGCGCGGGTGCGTGCGGCCAAGTACGACGGCGTGCTGGGTATCAACATCGGCAAGAACTTCGACACACCGGTCGAGCGCGCCGTCGATGACTACCTGATCTGCCTGGACAAGGTCTACGCCCACGCCAGCTATGTGACGGTCAACGTCAGCTCCCCCAACACCCCCGGCCTGCGCAGCCTGCAGTTCGGTGACTCGCTCAAGCAACTCCTCGAAGCCCTGCGCCAGCGCCAGGAGGACCTCGCCGTGCAGCACGGTCGTCGCGTGCCGCTGGCAATCAAGATCGCCCCGGACATGAGCGACGAGGAAACCGCCCTGGTAGCCAGTGCGCTGGTTGAGTCAGGCATGGATGCGGTGATCGCCACCAACACCACCCTGGGCCGCGAAGGCGTCGAAGGCCTGGAGCATGGTGACGAGGCCGGTGGCCTGTCGGGCGCGCCGGTGCGGGAGAAGAGCACCCACACCGTGAAGGTGCTGGCGGCGGAACTGGCCGGGCGCCTGCCGATCATCGCCGTGGGCGGGATCACCGAAGGCCGCCACGCCGCCGAGAAGATCGCTGCCGGCGCAAGCCTGGTGCAGATCTACTCGGGCTTCATCTATAAGGGGCCGGCGCTCATTCGTGAGTCGGTGGACGCCATTGCTGCACTGCCGGGATTCGGCAAGGGGCGCTGAAATGAAAAGGGCTCCCGCTTGGGAGCCCCTGGGCTTGCGCCCGCCGCCCGGATGGGGCGTGCTTGGTGAAATCGGTCAGGTCCGAGGCATCAGCCTACGGCGTGGAGTTGATTGAGACGGTGAATGCCGGCCGTGCCGGTAAAGCCATCCCAGTGGTCGCCGCGGCCCTCCCGCCAGCCGTTGATCCAGGCTTGGCGAGTGGTGGGATGGGTGAAAGGACAAAGATCGCGGGATTTGCCATGAATGCCGTGCTGGTAACCGCGCAGAAATGCTCGTTCCATCGGATCACGCTTAAGTCTTCTCATAGGGTGTAGCCCTCATTTGTTGACTGTAATGTCCCATGGCCCGGGTGCCGGGCCTGGCAGGTCTGGCCTGCCTTCGGGAGGCGCTGCCGGCGTGGCGCCGCCCTGATCCGCTGCCGTTTCGGTAGCGGATTAAGCTGTGTTCTAACCCTTGCTCCGGGGCATTGGAATGATCGTTTTGTCATAAGGACGTAACGAACATGAGTTCCGGACCATAAGCCGAGCGGGCGTTTTTTCGCCCCTCTGAGCCCTGTGCCACCTGTGGCGCGGCCTTGCGCGAGGTTGATGTCGAGGTGCCATGAAAGCCTCGCGCCTGAGAATGAGAATTCTCCAATCCGACGAAGGGACGTTCTGCGACCTTCAGTCACATAATTCTTCGAGGTGTGGAGACATTTCCCCACCGTTGATCAGCCGAAAGGCACTGGAACTAGCATGTCGGACCGTTACGAACTCTTCCTCACCTGCCCGAAAAGCCTGGAAGGGCTGTTGTTGGAGGAAGTCAGCCAACTCGGCCTGGAGGAGCCTCGCGAGCAAGTCGCCGCCGTTCGTGGCCACGGCAGCCTGGAGACGGCCTACCGGCTGTGCCTCTGGTCGCGCCTGGCCAACCGCGTCCTGCTGGTGCTGGCGCGCTTCCCGGTGAGCAATGCCGACGACCTCTACGAGGGCGTGAAAGCGGTGGACTGGCATGACCACCTGGCCGCCGATGGCAGCCTGGCGGTGGAGTTCAGCGGCCATGGCGCCGGCATCGACAACACCCACTTCGGTGCTCTGAAGGTGAAGGACGCCGTGGTTGACCGCCTGCGCACCAGCACCGGCCAGCGCCCCTCGGTGGACAAGCAGAACCCCGACGTGCGCCTGCACCTGCGCCTGGAGAAGGGCGAGGCGATACTCTCCCTCGACCTTGCCGGCCACAGCCTGCACCAGCGCGGCTACCGCTTGCAGCAGGGCGCGGCACCGCTGAAGGAGAACCTCGCCTCGGCGATCCTGATCCGCGCCGGCTGGCCGCGCATCGCTGCCGAGGGCGGCGCCCTGGCCGACCCCATGTGCGGCGTCGGCACCTTCCTGGTGGAGGCGGCGATGATGGCCGCTGATGTGGCCCCCAATCTCAAGCGCGAGCGCTGGGGCTTCTCCAACTGGCTTGGCCACGTGCCGGCGATCTGGCGCAAGCTGCATGACGAGGCCCAGGTCCGCGCCGAAGCCGGGCTGGCCCGCCCACCGCTGTGGATTCGGGGCTACGAGGCCGACCCCCGGCTGATCCAGCCGGCCCGCAACAACATCGAGCGTGCCGGGCTGGGCGCCTGGGTGAAGATCTACCAGGGCGAGCTGGCCACCTTCGAACCGCGCCCGGACCAGAACCAGAAGGGGCTGGTCATCAGCAACCCGCCCTACGGCGAACGCCTCGGCGACGAAGCCAGCCTGCTCTACCTCTATCAGAACCTCGGCGAGCGCCTGCGCCAGGCCTGCATGGGCTGGGAGGCCGCGGTGTTCACCGGCGCGCCCGAACTGGGCAAGCGCATGGGCATCCGCAGCCACAAGCAGTACGCCTTCTGGAACGGCGCGCTGCCGTGCAAGCTGCTGTTGATCAAGGTGCTGCCCGAGCAGTTCGTCACCGGCTCGCGCCGTCAGGACTCCGCCGTCGAGGCACAACCGGGCGTAGCCCCTGCCGCAGAGCCGGCACGCCTGTCCGAGGGCGGGCAGATGTTTGCCAACCGCCTGCAGAAGAACCTCAAGCAACTGGGCAAGTGGGCGCGCAAGGAAGGCATCCAGTGCTACCGCCTGTACGACGCCGACATGCCCGAGTACGCCCTGGCCGTCGACCTCTATGGCGACTGGGTGCACGTGCAGGAATACGCTCCGCCGCGCTCCATCGACCCGGAGAAGGCCCAGGCCCGTCTGCTGGATGCCCTTGCGGCGATTCCCCAGGCCCTGCAGATCGACCCGTCCCGCGTGGTGGTCAAGCGCCGCGAGCGGCAGACCGGCACCCGCCAGTACGAGCGCCAGGGCGCCGAAGGGCGATTCATGGAGGTGAACGAAGGCGGCGTGAAGCTGTTGGTCAACCTCACCGACTACCTGGACACCGGCCTGTTCCTCGACCATCGCCCCATGCGCTTGCGCATCCAGCGCGAAGCGGCGGGCAAGCGCTTCCTCAACCTGTTCTGCTACACCGCCACCGCCACCGTGCATGCCGCCAAGGGCGGTGCCCGCAGCACCACCAGCGTCGACCTGTCCAAGACCTACCTGGACTGGGCACGGCGCAACCTCTCGCTGAACGGCTTCTCCGACAAGCAACGGTTGCAGCAGGGTGACGTGATGGCCTGGCTGGAGGAGGATCGCGGCGAGTACGACCTGATCTTCATCGACCCGCCGACCTTCTCCAACTCCAAGCGCATGGAGGGGGTGTTCGACGTGCAGCGCGACCATGTTCACCTGCTCGACCTGGCCATGGCTCGCCTGGCCCCTGGTGGGGTGCTCTACTTCTCCAACAACTTCCGCAAGTTCCAGTTGGATGAAGCCCTGAGCGCCCGCTACCAGGTCAGCGAGATCAGCGCCGAGACCCTCGACCCGGACTTCGCCCGCAACGGCAAGATCCACCGAGCCTGGCGCCTGACGGCCTGCTGAGTACCGTCCGTCTCCGCCCGTAAGGGCGGGGCGGAACTTTTCCCGCCGACGCTAGGCAAAATGCCATCACCCCGCTAGGTTTGTGATCACAGGGACGTCTTCTCCATCACGAACCGAGGCTCGAGCATGGCCATGCCTGCCCAGGCAACCACGTCCCCTTTCTCACCTGCAGGCAACCGCGGGCTGCTTTGGCTCATCTGCGTACTGGTCATCGGCATCGGACTGGGGTTCACCGGCCTGCTCTGCCGTGCCGTGCATGACTCCGAGGAGCACCAGTTGCGGGAGCGTTTCACCCAGGTCGCCAACGAGCGCGTCAGCCGGGTGGAGGAGCGCCTCAGCGGTCAATTGAAGGAGCTGGATGCGCTGCAGCGCTTCGTGGCCAACTCGCCCCATCTCGACCTGCAGCGCTACCGGCGCTTCGTCGAGCCGATGCTGCTGGACGCACTGGCCTATTACTGGGTGCCGCGGGTTGAGTCCGGGCAGCGTGGCGCCTATGAGGCCAGGGCGCGCCGAGAGGGGCTGATGGATTTCCGCATCCATGACCTGGAGGGTGCCAGCCCTGTTCGCGACTACTACCTGCCGCTCTTCTACGGCGCCGCACGCCGCAACAGCGCGCTGCCCATCGGGTTGGACATGCGCGCCTTGCCCGAGCGCCAGGCGCTGCTGAACAAGGCCGAAGTGGAGCGGCAGGTGACGGTGTCCGGCCTTGTCCGGGTCTACGGCATGCCGGACGACGTTCACGAAGGTGTCCTGATCGTCGCCCCGGTGCTGGGCAGGGCGGAGGAGCCACTGCCTGGCTTCGTCGTTGCCATCGTCAGCCTGCGCCAGGAGCTGGAAGAAGGCCTGCCGAGCGAAATGCTCGCCAACCTGCCCACACGGCTCGACGACATCACCGACCCGGCTCGTCCGCAGCGCCTTTACCAGAGCCATTCCGCCGCCGACCTCAGTGGGTTGGTGGTGGAGCGTACCCTGGCTTTCGGCGACCGGACCTACCGCCTGGAGGTGCGCCCCAGCCCGAAGTTCCTCGCTGACAACCGCACCACCTCCTGGCACCTGGTGCTGGGCACCGGCATTGCCCTCAGCCTGATGCTGGGCGGCTACGTCCTGCTGCTCATCAGCCAGCGCCAGCGGGCCCTGCGCCTGGTGGCCGAGCGTACCGCCGAACTGCACGAGCGGGAGATGCAGCTCAAGCTCAGCGAGGAGCGCTGGAGCTTCGCCCTGGACGGTGCTGGTCATGGCGTTTGGGACTGGGAGCCGGACAGCGGCCGGATGTTCTTCTCGCCCGCCTGGAAGACCATGCTCGGCTACCTGCCCGGGGAGCTGGAGGACAGCCTCGACACTGCGCTCGGGCTGCGCCACCCCGATGACCTGCAGGGTTCACGTGAGGCGCTGCGGCGCTACCTGAACGGCGAAGTCGACGTCTACCGCAGCGAGCACCGCATGCGCCGCAAGGACGGCAGTTGGGCCTGGGTGCTGGAGCGTGGCCAGGTGGTGGAGGTCAACGACGACGGTTCGCCACTGCGGCTGATCGGTACCCAGACCGACATCAGCGAGAGCAAGGTGGTGGAGCTGCAGTTGGCCCTGGCCAACGGCAACCTGCGCAGCCTGCTGGACGCGGCGACCGAGGTGTCGATCATCGCCACTGACCTCGAGGGCTACATCCTGCAGTTCAATGCCGGTGCCGAGCGCATGTTCGGCTACAGCGCCGAGGAGATGCTTGGCACCCGTCCCCACACCCTGCACCTCGAAAGTGAGGTGCGCGAGCGCTGTGCGGCCCTGGCCCAGCGCCTCGGCCGCCCGGTACCCGACCTCCATCGGTACGTGGTGGAGGTAACTGCCGGGCGCTGTTACGACGAACACGAGTGGACCTACGTGCGCAAGGACGGCAGCCAGTTGATCGGCAACCTGATCCTCACCGAAGTGCGCAACGAGGCGGGCGAGTTGATCGGCTTCCTCGGCATTTCCACCGACATCACCGAGCGCAAGCGCGTGCAACAGGCCCTGGAGGAGCGCGACCGCCTGCTGGAGAAGCTCAGCGCGCGGGTACCGGGGGCGATCTACCAGTACCAGCTGATGCCCGACGGCTCCAGTCGCTTCCCCTATGTCAGTGCCGGCATCCACGACCTGGTAGAGATGAGCGCTCTCGACGCCCGGCTGGATGGTGAGCGGTTGTACCAGCGCGTTCACCCCGAGGACCTTGAGCGTGTGCAGGGCAGCATCCTCGCCTCTGCCCAGACCCTGGAGACCTGGCGAGAGGACTTCCGTGTGCTCCTGCCGCATAAGGGCGTGCGCTGGCTGCGTGGTGAGTCGGTGCCCGAGCGCATGCCCGACGGCAGCGTGCTCTGGCATGGCTACATCTCCGACATCACCGGCCACAAGCTGGTGGAGCAGGAGCTGCGCACCCTCTCCATCACCGACGCCCTCACCGGTGTGTACAACCGCCGGCACTTCCAAGAGCGCCTGGAAGTGGAGATCGCCCGCGCCCAGCGCAGCGAAGGGCCGCTGTCGGTGGTGATGTTCGACATCGACCATTTCAAGCAGGTCAACGACCGCTTCGGCCATGAGGTCGGCGATCGGGTGCTCAAGATCATCTGCCAGCGGGTCGGCGAGCGGCTGCGGCGCATCGACGTGTTCTGTCGTCTGGGGGGCGAGGAGTTCATCGTCATTTGCCCCAACACCGGGGAGGCCCAGGTCCAGGTGCTGGCCGAGGCGTTGTGGAGCACCTTGTCGAAGGACGCGCTGCCGGAGGTTGGGGTGGTCACCGCCAGCTTCGGGCTGGCCTGCTGGCGTGAGGGGGAACTGGCCGACGACCTGCTGCGGAGGGTCGACGAGGCGGTCTATGCCGCCAAGCAGGCCGGGCGCAATCGCGTCTGCGTCGCGGCCTGACGGGCGGCCCCGGTCGGGGCCGCCGTTCATCTCAACGGGTGCTGCCCTTGGACTGGTGCAGGTCCAGCAGCACCTGGTCGAGAATCGACGAGGCGCCCCAGGGGCGCGGGTCGTTGAGGATCGCTACCACCGCCCAGGTGTTGCCCGCGCCGTCGCGGCTGAAGCCGGCAATGGCGCGCACCGTGTTCAGGGTGCCGGTTTTGATGTGGGCTTCGCCGGCCATGGGGGTGCGGCGCAGGCGCTTGCGCATGGTGCCGTCCATCGCCACCAGCGGTAGCGAGGCGATGAATTCGGCGGCGTAGGGGCTCTGCCAGGCCGCGTGGAGGATGGTGGCCATCTCCCGCGCGCTGATCCGCTCGTTGCGCGACAGCCCCGAGCCGTTCTCCATCACCAGGTGCGGGGCAGTTATGCCCTTTTGAGCCAGCCACTTGCGGATGACCCGCTGTGCCGCCTTGGCGTCGTCGCCATCCACTTCATTGCGGAACTGCGCGCCGATGCTGAGGAACAACTGCTGGGCCATGGTGTTGTTGCTGTACTTGTTGATGTCCCGAATGATCTCCACCAGGTCCGGGGAGAAGGCGCGGGCCAGCAGCTTGGCGTCCTTGGGCACATCGGCCTGGCGGTCCTTGCCGAGGATCGAGCCGCCCAGTTCCTTCCAGATGGCGCGCACGGCACCTGCGGCATAGGCCGGGTGATCGAGGATCGACAGGTAGGTCTGGGCGCTGCAGCCTTCCGGCAGTTGGCCGATGGCGATCACCGTGGTGCCGTCGAACTGGGTCACCGGGTTGTAGCGCACGTCCGGGAAGGCGGGGCAGGGCGCAGCCTTGGTCACCTTGATCTGGTTGTCCAGACGGATGCTCTCGATGGGCGGCTCGGCCGCCAGGGTCACGCGGCCCCCATCGGCACGGGCGACGAAGCGCAGCGCCTTGAGGTTGACCAGCAGCGAATCCGGGCCCACCAGGAAGGGCTTGTTGTCGTCGCCGCCGTCGTCGTTGAACGCCGGCAACTGCGGGTGGACGAAGCGGCTGCGGTCCAGCACCAGATCACCGGTGACCTTCAGCACGCCGTTGGCGCGCAGGTCGCGCATCATCAGCCACAGCTTCTCCATGTTCAGCTTCGGGTCTCCACCACCCTTGAGATAGAGGTTGCCGTTGAGCACCCCGTCCTTGAGCGTGCCGTCGGTATAGAACTCGGTCTTCCACTGGTAGGTGGGACCCAGCAGCTCCAGGGCTGCATAGGTGGTGATCAGCTTCATGGTGGAGGCCGGGTTCACCGACACGTCCGCGTTGAAGATGGTCTGGGCACCCGGGCCGGTCAGCGGCAGGGTCACCAGCGACAGCGAGGAGGGCGCGATCTTGTTCTTCTTCAGGGCCTGCTGGACCTTCGGTGTGAGGGTCGCGTTGACCTGGACGGCCTGGGCCGGCAGGGCGAGGGGCAGGAACAGGCCGGCGAAGGCGAGCGGGCGAAGGGTCTTGAACAGGGACATCAACGGCGGTCCTCCGGATGGAGGTGGACAACGGGGGCATGCATGGCAAGGTGTTCCCACGGTGGTTTGGGGAAAATGCGCGCATTATGCCGCAAGCAACCGCCGGGCGCAGGGGCCCATGCGGCACGGGCCAAGCGGCGCCGAACCTGCTAGAGTGCGCGCCTTGAAAACCTCTGAGGACTGCCTGATGGCCAAGAACCGCTCCCGTCGCCTGCGTAAGAAGCTCTGTGTGGATGAATTCCAGGAGCTGGGCTGCGAACTCAGCCTGACCTACAAGGAAGGCCTGGACCTCAACGCATTGCAGGACTTCCTGGATGCCTTCATCGTCGAAGCCATCGATGGCAACGGCCTGGGCTACGTCGGTGGCGAAGACTACGGTTTCGTCTGCCTGGCCAAGCGCGGCTCGGTCAACGAAGAGCAGCGCACCGCCCTGGAAGCCTGGCTCAAGGGCCGCAGCGAACTGGCCGAGTTCAACCTCAGCCCGCTGGTCGACGTGTGGTACCCCGAGAACGCGATCAACGCCCAGTAAGCGTTGACGTGACTCGGAGAAAAGGCGCCCCAGGGCGCCTTTTTTCATGTCTGCAGGAACACCGCAGCCGCTATGACGGGTTCCCCACAACCTCCGCCCGCTGCAGCAGTTGCGCTTCGTCCACCGCATCCACCTGTTCGGGCCGCAGGAAGCGTTCGGCGTAGTCCCGGTACACGCCGCTGCGGATGAACAGCCCGAACAGCTCGGTGTCGATGTGCGCGCCCTTGCACATGCCGGCCATGATCCCCAGCGCTTCGGAGAGGGTCTTGCCCTTCTTGTAGGGGCGGTCCACGGCTGTCAGCGCCTCGAAGATGTCGGCGATGGCCATCATCCGCGCCGGCAGGCTCATCTGCTCGCGGAGCAGGCGCTTGGGATAGCCGGTGCCGTCCATCTTCTCGTGGTGGCCGCCAGCGATCTCCGCCACGTTCTTCAGGTGCGGCGGGAAGGGCAGGCGGCTGAGCATCAGGATGGTCTGCACGATGTGGTGGTTGATGATGTAGCGCTCCTCCGCCGTCAGCGTGCCGCGTGCGATGGCGAGGTTGTGCAGTTCGCCCCGGTTGAACTTGTACTCCGGCACGTCGAGACGGAACCCCCAGGGGTTGTCCACCGCCATGCGCTCGCCCTCGGCGCGCTCCAGCAGGTGCTCGGGGCGGTCGGCCAGCAGCGGTTCCTCCGCCGGCAGGGGGCGGGGCGGCGTGCGCGCCTGGCGCTGGGCCTCTTCCCAGGACACCCCCAGGCGGTCGTCCAGGGTGCGCAGCCAGGTGCGCCCGGCGATGGCCTGGAGACGCTGCTGGTCTGCCTCGGCCATGAACTCCCCGCCCAGGTTGCAGCGGGCGATGAAGGCGAACTCGTCGTCCAGGGTGGCCAGCAAGGTGTCCCGCTGCGCGGCCAGCACGGCCTCGTCGGCGCCTTCGGCACGGGCCTGCCAGTAGGCGATCCAGGCATCGCGCTTGAGCACCTCGAAGCGCATCCGCACCTCGTGGATGCGGTCGTAGAGGGTTTCCAGCTTGGTGGCCTTGTCCACCACGTACTCGGGGGTGGTCACCTTGCCGCAGTCGTGCAGCCAGGCGGCGATGTGCAGGGCCTCCCAATCCTCCTCGGTGGGGTTGTAGTCGCGGAAGGGGCCGTCTGCGCTCTCGGCTGCGGCGCGGGCCAGTGCCAGGGTGATCTCCGGCACCCGCTGGCAGTGGCCGCCGGTGTAGGGGCTCTTGGCATCGATGGCACCGGCGATCAGTTGGATGAACGCATCCAGCAACTGCTTCTGCCGTTCCAGCAGGCGCTGGCTCTCGATGCACAGCGCTGCCACGCCGGACAGGGCTTCGACGAAGGCGACACGCTCCGGCCGCAGCATGGCTGGGTCGGCCTCGCCGTCGGTGTCGCGCTGCAGCAGTACCAGCAGGCCGATGGTGTCGCCCTGGCGGTTGTGCAGGCCGGTGCCCATCAGGTGCGCGCGCGCTGTGCCCAGGGCGTTCAGCAGCGGCCCCAACTCGCCGGCCTGATCGTAGCCGAGCGCCTGGGCCAGGGTCGCGCCCCCGGTGGCGGGCTGGCGGATCCAGGCGGGGAGGGCGGGGTCATCCCTGCCGTGTGCCGACAGGCCGAGCTCCGTGGGTTGTCGCTGCTGGCCGTCGAGAAACAAGGCCTGGGGTTCGAGCCGCCCCTGCTCGGCGTCCAGCAGGTAGAGGATGCCGCCGGCGGATTCGCTGATCTCCACGGTCTCCTTGAGGACTCGGCTCAACAGCGCATCGAAACGCTTCTCCGCCGACAGGCTGGCGGTGATGTCGAGGAAGCTGCCCAGCGTGTCCTTCATCTTCGCCATCGCCACGGCCAGTTGGTCCACCTCCAGCACCGGGGAGCGGCCGAGTGCGGGGACGGCGAAGTCGAAGCGGCGGATGGCCTCGGCCTCCACCACCAGCGCCCGCAGGGGTTTCACCAGGATGCGCGAGAGCAGCCAGCCGATCGGGATGCACAGGATGAGGGTGACCAGAGTGAGCACGCCGCCCTGCCAACGGATGCGATAGGCATCGGCCAGCAGCTCGTCCTCTGGGACCAGCAGGGCCAGGTAGAGCCCCTTGGGACCGCCCGCCTGGAGGTGCTGGCGGGAAACCACCCATTGGCGTCCCGCCAGCTTCAGGGTGATGCGCAGGTCACCCTGCTCGCTGCGGGCGAGCAGCGCAGCAATGGCCGGGTCCAGGTCGCGGGCCATGTTCAGGCGCGGCTTGTCGTCGATGTGGGTGATCAGGCGCGCGCTGTCGGGATACGCCACCGCCTCGCCACCAGGGGCGAACAGCACCACCTGGGTGCCGGGGGTGACCCGGTGCGCGGCCAGGGTGGCGGACAGGTCGTCCAGGGTCAGGTCGGCACCGATCACCGAGTCCTCGCCCGCCGGCATGGCCAGGGTGGTGCCCACCGCACCACTGGAGAAGAACACGTAGGGCGCGGTGGCGATGTGGCCACCCTGCTCCAGGGCGGTGTTGAACCAGGGGCGGCCGCGCGGATCGTAGCGCTCGTTGAGGTTCTGCCGGCGGCTGATCACCGCCAGGTTGTCGTCGAGGAACAGTGATTCCGACTGGGCACGGGAGAGGTTGTTGCGCTCGATGCTCCAGACCTGGAAGGCCGCACCGGGTGGGGCATCGAAGCGCTTCTTCAACGCCTCGGTGCGCAGCGGGCGGACCATGAGGAAGTCACCGTCGTCGTACCCCTGATAGAGGGCGGCCAGCTTGGGGTGGTCGCGCAGGGCCTGGACAAAGGGCCTGAGCAGGCGCTCCTGGCGCTGCCAGGCTGCATCCTGCGCGTTGCCTGGGGTCAGCGCCATGAGGTTGAGCAGGGTATCGATGGGGCGGTACGTGCCTTCCAGGTCCGCCTCCACCTGCTGGCTGATCCGTCCGAACAGCGCATCGCTGCTGGACAGGATGATCTGGGTCGCCTGGCGGTAGTTGAAGACGCCGAGGACCACTCCGGAGATCAACAGAAGCAGGGTGAACAGCAGGCTGATGTGGACATGCAATGGAAATCGACGTTCGAGCGACCTTGGCATTGCCGAAGCTCCTGATCCCTGTCGTTGAGGCGCGTGTGCAGCATAGATGAGGGTCGGAGTCAGTGCCGGTGGCGGCAGAAAAAGAGCCGCTTGCCGCAAGGCTTCAGGCTGCCAAGCACAATCGGGTGCGCTGTGCACCTGTATCCAGGCTGGCGGACGCTGGGAATCAGAGGGAAAAGACGGGTTTTGGCCCTGACACTGCGGCTGGTAAGTAGGACTATTCCTAAGGTTCTGACGGCTGCGTCCCTAATCCCTGCGATCCACCCCATCGACGCTCGACAGGTCTCCCGTCATCTCTATCTTGGCGAAACCCGTACACCTCAAGGGAGATAACAAGGTGAGCAAACTGGTAGACCTGGATGAGTTCCTGCGCATGGGGAACGAGGCACCGAGCAAGGTGCTGATCGTCGACGATCACCCCGTAATCCGCCTGGCCGTGCGCCTGCTTCTCAACCGCGAGGGGTATGAAGTGATCGCCGAGACCGACAACGGCGTGGACGCCATCGCACTGGCCCGGGAACACGTGCCGGACCTCATCATCCTCGACATCGGCATCCCCAAGCTGGGTGGCCTCGACGTCATCGCCCGCCTCAGCTCGCTGGAGCTGCCGCTGCGCATCCTCGTGCTGACCGGGCAGAACCCCAGCCACTACGCCGCCCGCTGCATGCAGGCCGGTGCTGCCGGCTTCGTCTGCAAGGAAGGCGACCTGGGCGAACTGGCGTCGTCGGTGCGTGCGGTGCTGTCGGGCTACAGCTACTTCCCCAGCGACGTGATCCGTTCTGGCAAGCGCCAGGTCGGCGTACCCGACGAGCAGGAGCTGATCAGCCGCCTCTCCGACCGCGAGCTGGTGGTGTTGAAGTACCTGGCCAACGGCTACAGCAACAAGCGCATCGCCGACGAGATGTTCATCAGCAACAAGACCGTCAGTACCTACAAGTCCCGCCTGCTGCTCAAGCTCAACGCCCGCTCGTTGATCGAGCTGGTGGAATTCGCCAATCGCAACGCGCTGGTCTGAGCGCATTGCAACCCCGTAGGCGTCGAGATCGGCGGCGCTGCGGGGGTCAGTCGCGCAGGGGCTTGGTGACGGGCTCCGCCAGCGGTGCCGGTCCAGTCGCCCCACGTGTTTCCCCTACCTCCACTTCTGCCTCCGCCGGCGCCCGTGGCGCCCAGCGCAGGCGTGCCCGGTGCGCGCCATAGGCCACCAGCAGTGCCAAGGCTGCGCCCAGCAGACTGTTGTAGAGCCGCACTTCCGGCAGGTGCCAGTCGTGGGCCAGGCTCTCGGCCAGCAGCACGAAGCACAGCGTGGTCTGCGCCACGAACAGGCCGTAGTGCTGAGCGATGAAGGCACGGCTGAGCACGATCAGCGGCAGCATCGCCGTAACCAGCCAACCCGGGCTCTCCAGCCAGTGGCCGAACAGGATCAGTGCCAGCGCTGCCGCCAGGCTGCCGAGGCTGCGCTGTATGGCCCGTACCAGGCTGCTGTCCAGCTCCATCTGCAAGGTCGTCACCACCGTCAGCGTCAGCCAGTAGCCCCGGGGCAGGCCGCTGAGGTTGGCCGCCAGGCCCGCCAGGGCCACCGCCAGGGTGCAGGCCAGGGCGTGGATCCACCACAGCCGCTGCGGCAGGCGCCCGGCGTGCCGGCCGAATACCCTGATGAACCCGCCCAGGCGCGGCAGCACCGGCCACAGGCGCAGGCCATGGGCGCCCCGCAGGAAGAACGCCAGCAGCATCACCCACAGCCCGCCGATGGCGAACAGCGCGCCCACCGCCAGCCCGTTGTGCAGGTTGCCGCTGCCGGCCTGGCCCTGGCCCAGGCACAGACACACCGCCAGGCCAACCCCCAGCTTGCCCAGCTCCGTGCCGTAGCGCTGCAGCACCGCCAGCAGGAACCCCCACAGGGCGAAGGTGCCGAGGCTGGCCAGGGGATGGCTGGCGGCCCAGAAGCCGATGCCTGCGCTGAGGGCGCCGAGCAGCGTGAGCAGCAGCATGCGCAGCATGCCGAAGCGGTGCATCGGGTTGGCCAGCGCCGCCTGGAAGGCCCCGGTGGCTGCCCAGAGAAAGCCCGTGTGCGCAGTGAACAGGCCCAGCAGCAGCGGCAGGCCGCAGCCCAGGCCGGCGATGGCCGCCGGGCCCCAGGCCGGAGGGCCGGCGTGCCAGTGAAAGCTCTGCCTGATCGCCTGACGCATGACGCTTCCCTAGACCGGGCTCGAACGGCCGGTCATCTCCCGGGCCATCTCGGTGGCGTAGCTGTCGGTCATGCCGGCGATGAAGTCCAGCACCCGCAGGAAGGAGCGGTACAGCGGCCAGCCCGGATTGGGCGCGTTGTTGCCCAGCAGGTCGAGGATGCGCCGGTTCTTGAAGGACGGCGTACGCCCGCCGTGCTGCTCCAGCGCCGCGCCACAGAAGGCGTTGAGGAGGATTTCCAGGGTGGTGTAGGCGCCGATCTCATGCAGCGTCTTGCGCTTGTCCTGGAAGATGCGCTCGCGGGCGATGGCCTTGGCGCGCAGCACGCAACGCTTGGCCGGGCCGTCCATGTGCTCCACCAGGTCGCCGTGCAGAGTGCCGGCGAGCAGGGCGTCCTGCTGTTCGACGAAGGCCCGCGCGGCGGCGTTGGTCAGGTGTTCGATGGCCTTGCCACGCAGGATCGCCAGCTTGCGCCTGCGCGAGTCGTGAGGGCCCAACTGGCGGTAGGTTTCCGGCAGGTCGTCGCCCACCAGGCCCAGCAGCACCGCCTCCACCTCGGCGTAGTCCAGCAGCTCCATCTCCAGGCCGTCTTCCAGGTCGATGAGGGCATAGCAGATGTCGTCGGCCGCCTCCATCAGGTAGACCAGCGGGTGGCGCGCCCAGCGCTGGGGTTCCAGTTGCGGCATGCCGAGCTTCTGGGTGATCTGCTCCATCAGCGGCAGTTCGCTCTGGTAGCAGCCGAACTTGTGCTTCTTGTAGCCCAATGCCTCGGCGTGCCGGGACGTCCAGGGGTACTTGAGGTAGGCGCCTAGGGTGGCGTAGGTCAGGCGCGTACCGCCGTCGAACTGGTGGTACTCCAGCTGGGTGAGCACGCGAAAGCCCTGGGCATTGCCCTCGAAGCTGAGGAAGTCGGCACGCTCGACGTCGCTCATCGCATCCAGCCAGCCGCGCCCGGCCGCCTGCTGGAACCAATGGCGGATAGCGTCCTCGCCGGAGTGGCCGAACGGCGGGTTGCCGATGTCGTGGGCCAGGCAGGCGGACTGCACGATCACCCCCAGGTCCGAGGGTTCGCACCAGTCCGGCAGCGCCTCGCGCAGCACCTCGCCCACGCGCATGCCCAGGGAGCGGCCGACGCAGCCCACCTCCAGGGAATGGGTCAGGCGGGTGTGGATGTGGTCGTTGCTGGAGACCGGGTGCACCTGGGTCTTGCGGCCCAGGCGGCGGAAGGCGCCGGAAAAGATGATGCGGTCGTGATCCTTGTGGAACGGGCTGCGGCCCAGCTCCTCGGTGCTGTGCACCGGCTTGCCGAGCCGTTCCCGCGTAAGCAGTGTCTGCCAGTCCAATGCCTGTCCTCGCCTCAGTGGCTCAATGGGAGGCTAGCTTCCCGGTTAAGCCCGGGCGAGGCAAGTGGACCTTGGGACGGCCGCAGGAGTTCCGCGCCTGGCTCAGAGCCCGGCGGCGTCGATGTCCACCAGCAGCAGGCGGCGACCGTTGTCGATGAACTGGCCGGCGGTCAGGCAGTACTGGTTGGTGGTGGCGTCGCGGTAGGTGCTGGAGAGGGTCAGGCGGCGCTCCTCCCAGCCCTCGGCCAGCAACTGGTAGAAGTACGGCCGCCAGGACCAGTTGTGGCCCTGGTAGCGGGCGTCATCCCGCCACGCGCCCTGGTGCCATTCCAGGTTGGGGGTCAGTTGGGTGCCGGTGCGGTCGCACTGGTAGATGCGCAGCAGCCTGGGGAACTCGGCGGGGTTCGGCAGCGCCTGGTGGTCGCCGCCGGCCTCGGCCCAGGCCTTCAGTTGGTTCATCAGGCGGTTCAGTTGCTGGCGCATGTCCATCAGTTGCGAGCGCTGGGCCAGCTTGCGTTTCACGTAGCGATCGCGCAGCTCGGCGAAGCGTGCGACGAAGGCATCCGCCGGGAAGAACGCCAGGTGCGGCGCGGCGAACAGGTAGCCCTGCACGTAGCGGGCGCCGCACTCCAGGGCGAAGTCCAGCTCGGCCTCGGTCTCCACGCCCTCGGCGATGATCCAGCAGCCGGTCTTCTCCGCCATCTGCGCCAGCGCCTTCACCACCTCGCCGCTCGGCCCGCCCCGGGCGGCGGCCTGGAACAGTTGCATGTCCAGCTTGAGGATGTCCGGCTGCAACGCCAGCACCCGGTCGAGCTGCGAATAACCCGCGCCGAAATCATCGATGGCGATGCGCGCCCCAGCCTCGCGGTAGCGCGCCACCACGTCCGGCAGGCGCTGGCTGGCGCCGCCCAGTTCGGTGATCTCGAAGACGATGCGCGTGGGGCTCACCCCGTTGCGCTGCAGCTGCTTGAGGCTGGGCAGGGCCTGGCCGGGGCGCAGCCGGCTGATCCAGCGGGGCGAGATGTTGAGGCTGAGGAACCAGTCGGCCGGTGCTTCGTGCAGGCGGCGCAGGGCGTCCTCGCGGATCTCCCGGTCCAGCCGGCGCAGGGCGGCGGGCGGGATGCGCGGGTCGACGAACAGCGGGCCCACCGAATGCAGGGTGGCGTCCTCCATGCGCAGCCGACCCAGGGCCTCGACCCCTGCGATCCGGCCGGTGGCGGTATCGATGAAGGGCTGGAAAGAGGCGAGTGGTTGCCCCTCGATCACGGGCGGCTCCTTGTTGTAATGACCCAGGGTCCGCGCAGGCCAGCGCGGGAACGGCGGGCGATGCCCGGACCGATCCATTAGCAAGAACGTGGCCAGCTTGTCCGACGATCAGGAGCGGGGCGGGCGGTCCATTGCCTGGCTGCGTTGCTTCCACAGGGCACCCAGAAGCGGCAGCAGGGTGCCACCCAGGCGGACCCAGCGCGCCAGCGAGCCGCCGCGAGCGGCGAAGAAACCCAGCGCAGCGATGCCGGCAATGCCCCAGAGTGGTGCATGCCCCTGGCCGAGGGGATGCTGCCAGCCTTGCGCCAGGCCCTTCACCCGGCGCAGGGGCCGGGTGATCACCTGGGCTTCGTGGCGGATCTCCTGGCGGTGCATCTCCAGGCGCAGGCGGACCAGCGCCTTGTGCAGTTCACGGCGGGAGGTGGGCAGGGGCTGGGTCATGGCAGCAGGCGCTCACGGTCAAGGGCCAGCTCTTCGAGGGTGCCGGCGAAGGGGGAGGCTTCGTCGTCCACGGCCAGCTTCAGGCGCCAGGCGCAGCAGACGGTGAGCAGCCCGTAGAACAGGCAGAGCCCGCCGATGGCCTGCAGGCGCCAGGCGTCCCAGCACAGCACCAGGACCAGCGCCGACAGGCTCATCAGCAGCAGCAGGGCGAAGACCAGCGCCAGCCCGGCAAACAGCAGCAGGCGCAGGCTGCTGGCTTTCTGCTCCTGCAGTTCGATGCCGAACAGCTCCACATGGCTGTGCAGCAGCCCCAGCACGGCCGCGCCGAGGCGGCGCGGCGACGGGCCGGGTTCGCCGGCCTCGGGGTTGGGCGCGTCCGCCTGCATGTCAGCGGCGGTTGGCCAGCAGGCCGAGCAGGAAGCCGACCCCGGCGGCGAGGCCGATGGTCTGCCACGGGTGCTCCTGCACATAACCCTCGGTGGCGGCGACGGCGGCCTTGCCCTTGTCCACCAGGCGTTCTTCCGCGAGGTTCAGGGTTTCCCGGGCGCGCTTGAGGGAGTCGTGGATCTGCAGGCGGAGGTCCTCGGCCTGCTCGCCGGCCAGGCTCGCGGTGTGCTGCAGCAGTTTCTCGGTGTCACCGACGAGGGCCTGGAATTCGGCTATCAGGTCGTCCTGGGCGCGGGAGGCGTTGTTGCGGGGCATGGTGGTTCTCCTTGAAAGGCTCAGGGGTTCTGAGCCCTTCCTGGCGCAAAGGGTTCAGGGGAAATTTGCCCGGCCGTCCGCCGTGCCTTGGTATGCGGCTTGCTTTGCCCTGGTGCGCCCGGCTGGAAAACGCCCCGTTATCGAGCGGCAAGGCGGCCTGCCGAGGTGCACGCTTGATTGATCAAGCGACTGATAAATAAAGGAAAAGTCATGAATCAGCCGATGCTTCACACTGCCTTTTGCCCCGTTGCGGGGCATCGCCAGGGAGTGGCCCCCGGTGGGGTGGCATCAGTCTGGTGCGCTGTGATGGTGCTGTGACCTTTCTTGGTGCCCTTTCACTGCCGGAGAGCCCCCTCTCGATGGAAAACCTCAGCAGCGCCGTGCAAACCCTGATCCACGGCTCCAACACCCTGTTCATCCTGATGGGCGCGGTCATGGTCCTGGCCATGCACGCCGGCTTCGCCTTCCTCGAAGTCGGCACCGTGCGACAGAAGAACCAGGTCAACGCCCTGTCGAAGATCCTCTCGGACTTCGCCATCTCCACCCTGGCGTACTTCTTCATCGGCTATTGGGTGGCCTATGGGGTCACCTTCCTGCAGCCGGCTGCCGTACTGGCGGAGGACCACGGCTACGCGCTGGTGAAGTTCTTCTTCCTGCTGACCTTCGCCGCCGCCATCCCCGCGATCATCTCCGGCGGTATCGCCGAGCGCGCCAAGTTCGGCCCGCAACTGTGCGCCACCGCGCTGATCGTCGCCTTCGTCTACCCCTTCTTCGAAGGGCTGATCTGGAACGGCAACTTCGGCCTGCAGGACTGGCTGAAAGCCAGCTTCGGCGCCAGCTTCCATGACTTCGCCGGCTCGGTGGTGGTGCATGCCGTGGGCGGTTGGCTGGCCTTCGGCGCAGTGCTGCTGCTGGGCCGCCGCGATGGCCGCTACCGCGACGGCCGGCTGATCGCCTTCGCCCCCTCGAACATCCCGTTCCTGGCTCTCGGTTCGTGGGTCCTCATCGTCGGCTGGTTCGGCTTCAACGTCATGAGCGCCCAGACTCTGCAGGGCGTCAGCGGCCTGGTGGCGGTCAACTCGCTGATGGCCATGGTGGGCGGCACGGCGGCCTCGCTGCTGGTGGGTCGCAACGACCCCGGCTTCCTGCACAACGGACCGCTGGCCGGCCTGGTGGCGGTGTGCGCCGGCTCCGACCTGATGCACCCGGTGGGCGCCCTGGCCACCGGCGCCATCGCCGGCGGGCTGTTCGTCTGGGCCTTCACCGCCACCCAGGTGAAATGGAAGATCGACGACGTCCTCGGCGTCTGGCCCCTGCACGGCCTGTGCGGCGCCTGGGGCGGCATCGCCTGCGGCATCTTTGGCCAGCAGGCCCTGGGCGGCCTCGGCGGCGTCAGCCTCGCCAGCCAGTTCATCGGCACCGCGCTGGGCCTGTTGGTGGCGCTGGTGGGGGGCTTCGCCGTGTATGGCCTGCTGAAGAAGACCTTGGGCATCCGCCTCAGTCAGGAGCAGGAGTACTACGGCGCCGACCTGTCGATCCACCGCATCGGCGCGACCAGCCAGGATTGACCCCGGCAGGTGGTACAGAGAGGCGCACCTGTGCGCCTCTTTATCGTTTGTGGGGCGCTCCGCCCGTAGCCTGGGCTTCAGCTCAGGAATCCGGTGCAGCCCATTCCCGGACTGAAGTCCGGGCTACGGGGGCTCAGGTGGCGCAGGGGGATCGCACTCCACCGATCCACTCCCGCCGCCGTGCCGGGTG